>CAYLSS010000711.1:0-3344 GCA_964385765.1 uncultured Solibacteraceae bacterium | reverse complement strand
GGTGGGTTGAATGTTCCAGCCGGTGAAGGTGTTATGCTCCATCCGGGCGCCAAGGCCCAGGGTGACGGAGCTCGTCAGCTCGATGTCGTCGACCGCCGAGACATGACCGACTCCGTAGCGCCGGCTGGCGGGCATGATCTGATTGAAGCCGTGCGGTTCGGTCCGGTCGTCCAGCATGCGATACCCCCCGCTCAGCAGGAGCGTGTGCCGCCGCCCCACCGGGCGGTGATGGCGGAGTTCCGCGTCCACCGTATCCACCCGGGTGTCGATACTGTAGGAGACGCGCTCGGTCCGGTCAAAATAGAACTGGACATTGGTGTGGGCGCCCGAGCGATGCGCCACCCCCCAGCTTCCCAGCAGGTCGCCTCCGTTCGTGTCCAACCGTTGCCGCGAGAACGCAAAACGATCCAGCGGGATGGTCTCGGACTCGAAGCTTGATCCGTATCCGCGGAAGGCGTCCGCCTGAAGGCTGAATTCGTGACGCTCCCCGTGGTGCCAGTCGGCCCGGAAGCCCGCCTGTCCCAAGCCCCAATAGTCGTCTTCGCCCCCCGGGTCGGGTGACCATTGATCGCGGATGGAGAACTGCCCGTGTACCCGATAGGACCCCGTTTTCCCGAGCGGTTCCCCGTATCGATAGTGCGCGATCCCCCAGTCTTCCGTGCCGGTTGTCAGACTCAGCAGATTGCCTTGGGTCTGGTCGGTCCGGAAAGTGATGATGTTGATGACGCCGTTGACGGCATTGGCCCCCCAAATCGCGGCAGCGGGCCCCCGGATCACCTCGATCCGCTCCACGCTTTCGAGCGGCGGGCTTTGGATGTCCCACCAGACCCCCGAAAACAGGGGGCTATAGACGCTCCGCCCGTCAATCATCACCAGCAGGTTGTTGGCGCTCGTGCTGCTGAAGCCGCGGACCGAGATCGCCCAGGCGTGAGCGTTAACGCGCGCGACGTGAACGCCCGGCGCCTGGCGCAGCACCTCGGGGATGCTCGTTGCACCCGAACGCCGGATATCCTCCTGCGTGATGATGTACACGGCGGCCGCCACCTGCTCGAGCCGCTCGATCTTCTTGCGGTTGGAGGTAATCTCGACTTCAAGCAGTTGCTCCAGACTCAGGCCCCTTAGCGCGTCCTCTGAAACGGCTGGCGGGAGCAGGCACAGGAACACGACAAGAGTGCCGACTCTCATACTCAATCTATCGGCAAAATCCGAGAATTGCACACCAACAATAGACAAAACGAGCGACCGGACTGGTGGTCTACAATGGTCGCCGGGGTGTTCGCTATGCGTCTGATCTCGATTGTCCTGCTCGCGTTTCTGACCCTGGCGCCGGGAGTGAAGGGCCAGGAAAAAAAGATTCTGGTTTACGGCGTTGCCGATGAAGACGTCGCGGCGTTGCAAGCCGCCGAGCCGCGGGCTCGCCTGGTGGCGGTCGAACAGGAGGACCTCATGAAGGAGATCCCCGATGCCGACGCCATCATCGGAACCATCAACCCGGAACTGGTCCGCGCCGGCAAGAAGCTCGAATGGGTGCAGATCCACAGCGCGGGCGTCGAACACTACCTTCACCTGGCGCCGCCGGATCTGCGGGAGAGCGACATCGTCCTGACGAACGGCAAGATCATCCAAGGTCCCGAGATCGCCGATCATGCCTTCGCCCTGCTGCTCGCTCTCACCCGGGGCCTCTACCACTACATGCCGGCCAAAGAACGCCAGGAGTGGCGGCGGACGCGCGAGGGACTCGTCGAGCTGCGCGACAAGACCGCGGTGGTAATCGGCGCCGGAGGCATCGGCATGCAGATCGCCGTGCGGGCCAAGGCTTTCGGCATGCACGTGATTGGCGTCGACCCGAAGGACATGCCGATCCTTCCCCACCTGGACCGGCTCGTGAAGCCTGACCGTCTGGACATGGTGATGCCGGATGCCGACGTCGTCTTCGTCGCCGCCCCGCACACTCCGGAATCCCACAAGATGATGGGTCCCCGGCAGTTCGAGTTGATGAAGAAGGGCTCCTATTTCATCGCCGTTTCACGCGGCAAGCTCTATGACATGGATGCGCTGGTAAAGGCGCTCGACACGGAACGGCTGGCCGGCGCCGGGGTGGACGTCACCGATCCGGAGCCGCTCCCCGAAGGCCATCCGCTGTGGGACTTTCCGAATGTCGTCATCACCGCGCACGTCGCCGGCGGCTCGGACGGGATTCACGACCGCCGCATGGAGGTGTACAAAAAGAACATCCGCCGGTTCGTCGACGGCGAACCTCTGCTGAACGTCGTCGACAAGCAAAAGGGCTACTGAGTGCGAGGAGCGACTCACGAAGCGGGCAGCCACCCATCAGGCCCCGGCTGAGCGCTGACCGCTGACCGCTTCCCTGCCAATTCCTTTGGCCCGAGGATGTGCATGGCCTTCGGAACGATGCTCACCTCCACCGGCAGTCTCCCCAGCGCTTCGCCGTCCACCTCGATGAGCACGTTCTCCTCCGATGTGGCGCGGATCCGCTTCGCATCGAAGTGCCGGACCTTGGCGTAGTCGTAGATCCTGCCGTCGTAGAGATAAGCCTGGTCACGCATCATTGTCAGCATGCCGAGGTGCTCGATCACGGTGACATTGAGACGGCCGTCGGTCATCGACGCGTCCGGGCAGACATGCATACCACCGCCGTGATACTGTCCGTTGCCGATGGCGACGTTCAGCACGGTGTAGCGCCGGGAGTTCCCATCGTCGTCCAGCACAATCTCGACGGGCTTTGAGCGGTAGCTCAAGAAAGAGCGCAGCGTGGCATAGAAGAAGGCGGTTTTGCCCCCCAATGGGCTGAGGAAGTTCTTGGACTTGACGGCCACGTCGCCGCCCATGCCGAAGCTGGTCATATTAATGAAGTAGCGCGAGGCAGTGGCGCCGGCGTGGGTTGTGTAGGTGATCCGGCCCACGTCGATCTCGAGCGGTTCGGCCGCCAGCAGCGCGTCGATCATGCCGTCCAGATTGGATGGGAGACGAAGCGTTCGCCGCAGATCGCCGCCAGTGCCCATCGGGATGAGCCCCAGGCAAGCTCCGGGACGCACCGGCCGGTCATTCGCGATGAAGCCATTCGCAATCTCGTGGAAGGTGCCGTCGCCGCCGACGCCGATAATGCGGTCGGCGCCCTGGTGGAGCAGCTCGCGCGTGAGCTCGATGGCATGGCCTTCGCGGTCAGTGAAGCGGATCTCGAGACCGCCGAGACGCTCGGCCAGGCGCCACTCGACATGAGCCAGGCGCTTGCCGGTACGTCCTTTCGCCGCTCGGGGGTTGGCAATGACGGCCGTCTTCATGACTCGCGCCGCTCGATATCCTCGACCGTCGCCCGCAGCGTC
>CAYLSS010000710.1:0-3346 GCA_964385765.1 uncultured Solibacteraceae bacterium | reverse complement strand
CCAAACGGACCCTGGGCTGCCAGAGTCACGGCCGCCGCCAGCACGATGCCTACGGCAATGAGGATTCGGTTCTTACTAGTAGTCATTGGTTCTTTTCCAAGCCTCCTGTGTCCAGCTTCGGGTCCGAAAGTAAAGCCCGTTTGACGCTTTTGTAAAAGTCTGTAAAGGCGACGGTTCCATCCGGCGCGCATGTTACATTCGTGTCGTGCAAATCCTGGTGGTCGACGATGACGTGGAACTCTGCCGCCTGCTCGGACAGTTCCTGGGGCAGGAGGGATTCGAAGTGAGCTTCGCTTACGATGGCCCCAGCGGACTCGAGTGCGCCTCCGCTCGTGAAGTCGACCTTGTCGTGCTCGACGTCATGCTGCCGGGACTCGACGGTTTCGGACTTCTTCGCGAGCTGCGAAAGAGAAGCCGTGTTCCGGTGCTGATGCTGACAGCCCGCGGGGAGGATGTGGATCGCATTGTCGGTCTCGAGATGGGCGCCGACGATTACATGCCGAAGCCGTTCCACCCCCGCGAGCTCTCGGCCCGTATTCGGGCCATCGTGCGGCGCGTTGAAGAGAGGGTCCAGCCGCGCCCGCAATCCGCGATCACGATCGAGGGCGTATCGCTCGACCCCGCCACGCGTGAAGTCACTAGCAGCGGACGCCCGATCGATCTGACAACCATCGAGTTCGACATCCTCGAGTGCCTGCTGCGGGCCGCCGGCCGCGTACTGACGCGGGACGCGCTGGTGGAACAGATCTACAATCGCCGGGCCACGCCGTTTGATCGTTCCATTGACATGCACATCAGTCACATTCGCCGCAAGCTCGCAGACGGCCAGGAGCGCATCAAGACGGTCCGGGGGGTCGGCTACCAGTTTGTCAAGAGCGCGGGTGGGGAGGGATGAGGTCGCTGTTCGCCAGGATACTGATCTGGTTCGTGGCCGCGGTGCTGGTCACCGGCGTCGCTCTCCTGATCGCCGCCGCACTGGCGTTTGACCGAGACCGGGAACGCGCCGCGCCGTTCCAGGTAATTGCCCGGATGCAGCTTCGCGCGGCAATACACGCCTACGAATCGGGCGGACCGGAGGAGGCCCGCGAAACACTGGAGAAGCTGCTGCAGGACACGAGCCTGGAATGCATCCTGACCGACGATCAAGGGAGGGATCTGCTCCGAAACGAGGACCGGTCGAGGCTTCTCAGGAGGGCGCGCCGGAGCCGCTTGCCTTTCCGTATCGGGCGAAAGCTGGTCATCGATACACGGTCCGAAAACGGCGAGTACTGGCTTTTCCTGATTGTGCCCAGCCCCTGGAGCCGCACATGGCTGTTCCATCCGAGCTTCATTGTCGTTTTCGGGCTGGCAGTGTTGTTGTGCTACCTGCTGGCCACTCACCTGACGACACCCGTGCGGCAGCTCCAGCAGGCAGTGGATCGTTTCGGCGGCGGCGACTTCGGCGCCCGAGTCAATTCCGTCCGTTCCGATGAGTTGGGCGACCTGGCTCGAACATTCGACCGCATGGCTGACCGCATCCAGCAGCTCCTGGCCGCCGAACGCCGCCTGCTGCAAGACCTCTCGCATGAGCTTCGCTCGCCGCTGGCGCGCCTCGGCGTCGCCGCCGAACTAGCTCGTTCCGAGGGCCAGCGCGAGCAGGCGCTCAATCAGATCCAAAAGGAGTCCGACCGCATGGACGCACTGCTCGGGGAGCTGCTGCAGGTGACCCGGACGGAGAGCGACCCGTCGTCCCTGGTTCGCGAAACGGTCGATGTGGCCGTACTGCTGCGGGAGATTGTGGCCGACGCCGCGGTCGAAGCTCAATCCAGGCACTGCTCGATCAATGCGCGGATCCCGGAGCAGCTCAGCATTCTCGCCAACCCAGAACTGCTTCATCGTGCCATCGAGAACGTATTGCGCAACGCCATCCGCCACGCGCCCGAGGCCACGGGGGTTGATGTGAACCTTAACCAGAACGACAGCAGAGTGTGCTTGATTATCCGCGACCGCGGGCCGGGCGTACCCGAGGAGTCACTCCAGTATTTGTTCGATCCCTTCTACCGTGTCGAACCCGACCGCGGCCGGACGAGAGGCGGTGTCGGCCTCGGCCTGTCGATCTCCAGGCGGGCGGTCGAGCTCCACGGCGGCACGATCCGGGCGCGCAACGCGTCGCCGGGATTGCAAGTTGAGATCGAGCTGCCGGAGCGTGGAGGGTTGTAGAGGGCGGGCACCGAGATGGCCGAACGCGGACGCCCTAAAAGACGTCCGCGTTTCGGATTCGGGCCGGTCTAAGGGTGACCTGGATCAGAAGCTGTACTTTAGACCGAACTGAATACGGCGTGGTTCGCCGGCAGCGTTGATTCTGCCCACGTTGGCGCCGCCGAAACCGGTGTTTGGACGTCCGAAGGTGGGGGTGTTGGTGAAGTTGAATGATTCGAAACGGAACTGGAGCCAGTGGCCTTCCCACGGCATGATGAAGCGGCGCGCGAGGGAAAAGTCCAGGTTGTGGGTCGGGGGGCCGAAGATGAGGTTGCGGCCGGCCGGATCGATCTGGCCTTCCGGTCCCGGAATGACTGCTTCGGTATTGAACCACCGATCGATGCTGCGCTCGGAGTTCGGGAGCTTCACCGGGGCGACGAACATACCGCGATTCGCGCCGCCAACGTTGGTTGTATCGACGTTGATCGAGTGGCTGTCCGGGGTGCCGGTGAGCAACGACAGGATGCCGCCGATCTGCCAGTCTCCCAGGATCCAGCGTCCGATACCGCTGTTCAGGTACGGCTTGCCGGTACCGAACGGCAGTTCGTAGACGACGCTAGCCACGTAGGCCAGACGGCGGTCGAGCGACGCGTTGCTGCGGTCATAGGTCCGATCGTAGGTGAATGCTTGCTGGGCAGTGGTGCCTTGCGTCAGGTTTTCGTTCGCATAGTCGATATTGTGAGACCACGTGAACGATGAGAGGAACGTCAGCCCGTCGGTGAATCGTTTTTCCGCTTTGACGGTGACCGAGTTGTAGTTCTGGTTCAGGCGGAGCGCCCCAAAGAGGTTGACGTTATTGAAGAAGGGGCGGATTGTGCGGTCCTGCCAGCGGATGTTCGGGTCGGGCGTCAATGGACGATTAATGTTGACCGCCGACGGAATGTTGGAAGTGGAAGTTCCGATATAGCCGATGGTCAAGAGTGTGTCGAAGCCCAACTCGTGCTGGATGTCCAAGAACCACTGGGCGGCGTAGAGCTGTGGCCAAACACCGTCTTGCATGGTATTCGCGCTGAGGCCGGTACGTGGAAGGCCACTCCGGGTGGAGGCTGGAAAGCCCTCCTGCACGAAGAAATCGGTGAAGTCACGCGGCTGCGGATTGGAGAACTCA
>CAYLSS010000709.1:1365-3351 GCA_964385765.1 uncultured Solibacteraceae bacterium | reverse complement strand
TTCTTCCACGGGTTTCCGGCGATATAGGTTTCGATAGAGGTGATCTTCATGGCTAACCGTCCAGTGTAGCTGGACGACGAGACGAAGGGGGCAAGGGCAGGACCCGCCTGTGTCACCGAGGCCCGGGACGGTCCGCGGCGGACTTATCCCAGGGAACTCGCGTAGCCGATCACCGAGACGCCCGCGATCAACAACGCCACCCCGGCCGCGACCCATCGCATGGCTGCCGCCGGCGCGTCGCGCCATTCTCCGCTGACGATGCCCCAGCCGTTGGCGGTGAGCACGACGGCTCCCATGAACACCGGCCAGCCGAGCACGAGGCCCATGTCGCCGAGAGCCTGGCTGCCGTAGCCGTAGATCAGGTTGCTGCCGAACCAGAGGAAGCCCATGGCTGCGGCGAGCGGCAGGTTCATGGCCGGAACTTCGCTTGTGAAGGAACGCCACGTGCCGCGGCGGGAAATCAGCCAGCCGCAGTAGGCCGAGTTGGCGACCAGGCCGCCGGCGAACAGCACCGGCCAGACGGCATTGATTGCGTTTCCTTCGATCGCGCCCAGCCGGCCGGCGTTGGCGACAATCTCGCCGCCAAAAGCCAGGCCAAAGTTGACCGCCGGAGCGCCCATGGCGCTGAGCAGGCAGATAACCAGCCCTGCCCGGAACGAGCCGCGGCGCGCCATGGTGGAAGCCTCCTCACGGAGCCGGCCGGCGGCCGAGCAGCCGGCCACTCCCAATACGATGAGCAGCACGCCGGCCAGAGTCGTGATGCCCTTGGCCGTCGCGATCTGCTCCGGATGCTGGACCACCAGCGGCACCAGCGCGCCAAGGGCCGCGCTCGATCCTATAATGATGCCGAAGCCGAGAGCCAGGCCAAGCCGGTTGACACCGAGGCCGAAGAGGATCGCCGAGATGCCCCAGATCAAGCCGAACAAAGCAGTGGTTGTCATGGCCGCCGGTGAAGTTGCCCGGTAGACGGCGCCGAGGTCCGGGACGGTGAGTAGCGCGGTGATGGCCGGGAAGGCGAGGCATCCGGTCACCGCCCAGATCATCCAGTTGTGCTCCCAGGCCCACCCGCGTGTGCTTCATCGGAGTTGCGAAGGAGCCGTTCATCAAACCGGCAAGCAGGATGAGTGCGACGGGCAGAATCATGTCTCGGAGGTCGAAGCAGCAACACCAGCTTAGTACGCCTGGGCGGCAGATGCGCTGTTGAGAGCTGGCAGGCTCTGGATTGGGCTTGTTCGGTGAATTCCGGGGTGGATGAGGAGGCTGGCCGCCTAAGCCCCCGAACACCCTATTTCCGGACCTCCGAATGGGTCAGGCTATGCTAACGCGAAGCGAGATGACCGTCTGGGAGCGGATCACTCGTCATGCGCGAATCACGAAGGCGAACTATGTGCGGGAGGGCCATTCAAGCCCACCTTTCCTGATTCTCTTCATCAACTCGATCTGCAACCAGGCTTGCGAGCACTGCTTCTACTGGAGGAATCTGAACCGCCGGGATGATCTGACCGTCGACGAGATGGCGAAGCTATCCGGCGAGCTCGGAACCATTGAGAATCTCAATCTTTCGGGTGGCGAGCCTTTTCTTCGGAAGGACTTCGGCGAGATCTGCCGGATGTTCATCCGCAACAACGGCGTCAAACAGATCTACGTGCCGACGAATGGGTCATTTGCCGACAAGACGGTCCGTTCGCTCGAGGCGGCGATGGGTCTCCAGATTCGGCGCCGTGACGGGCTGGGGAAGCAAGGGGACGGGGGATCGGGCCATGGCCCGATCCCAACGCACTTTCGGATCAGGACTGCATCGACTTGGTCCAGCGCTCCAATTGTTTTGCGGCCACGTCGCGTCCTCCTATGCCGAACGCGATTGCCGCCGCCAGGACGACGCCGCCGAGGACGAGGCCAAAGGCGAGGCTGATGATTTCGTTTGCGAGGTCCATCTGGCGCAGAGCCATGGCGCCGGTGAGCAGCAGGATGACAACCCGAGCTCCG
>CAYLSS010000709.1:0-1355 GCA_964385765.1 uncultured Solibacteraceae bacterium | reverse complement strand
AGAGCAGATTGGCTTGTGCCGCTCCAGTCGCCTCAATGGCCCCAGAAGCCAGATTCGCAAGGAAAAGACCCAACCCGAAGATCGCCAGTCCAAGCGCGATGTGCCCGGCAAGTTCGAGCAACTGCATCAGGATCTGTGAGATCGCCACGAATCCCAGCATGTCGGCCGCCTCCGTCGCAGCGAAGAGCATCAGGGCGGCGAGGACGATGGATCCGACCACCTCGGACGGTGTCCGCGCGCCTTCCTCCGGTTCGGATCCGAGGCCGAGCCGCTTTGGCAGACCGTCGAAGCCGACGCTGGAGAGGAGGTTTACCACAAGTCCGGCAACCAAGCGCGCCAGCACATAGGCGATGGTCAGCACGAGCGCCGCGCCAAAGATGGAAGGTAGTGCATTGAGAAGCGTATTCAGCATGTTCGACGCCGGGGCAGTGAGCGAATCGAGGCCCAGGGCGTTCAGCGAGGCGGTCAGCACAGGTATCAGCACCAGGATGTAGACGACGAGCCCGAAAAGGCCTGAAAGTTTCTGCGCGCCGAGCACCGTGGACAGGCCGACGCGTTCACCGAGCTTGTCGATTCCGGCGGCGGCCAGCAGGTTGGTGACGATTTTCCGCAGAACCCGGGCCAGGAACCAGCCAGCGGCGAGCGTCAAAGACGCGGCGACGACGTTGGGCAGGTAGCTGAGGAATTTATCCATCATTGCCTGGACGGGTTCGAGGATTCCCTCGAGTGCCAGGGCGCCGAGAATGGCCGGCAGAAAGAGCAGAAAGACCAGCCAATAGAGGGCGTCAGCGATGGTCTCGGACAGCGGTACCTGGCCCTCCTCGAGTCCGACTTCGGTGCTGAGCTTATCGTCGATGCTCGTTGCTCCCAGTCCCTTGGAGACAACCAGCCGCAGAAGGGTCGCGATCAGCCACGCGGCCAACACCAGAGCGCCGGCGCCGAGCAACCGGGGAGCGAACTCGAACAGTTGCGTGAGCAGCCGGTTGAGCGGCTCGGTGATAATGGTGAGCCCCAGCGTCTGGAAGAAGGCGACAAGAACGAAAAGCATCAGGAGGTAGTAGACCGTCTTAGAGATCCACACCTCGAGGTCGACGCCGCGGACCTTCTCCTCGCCCGCGATCCACTGCGCCAACTTGTCGTCAATGGTGGTGCGCTTCAGTAGCGCTCGCACGACCGATGCAATGAGCAGGGCGGCCAGCCATCCCACGATGAGGACAGCAACAGCCGCGCCGAGTTGTGGCAGGTACCCACCGACGGTGTTGGTGATTTGTTGCCAGACTTGCTGCATGTTTTCCATGGATTCCCTCCTCAAGCTCTTGTAGAAACGAGATCTCGGGCCGCACGTGTGGTATCAC
>CAYLSS010000708.1:0-3352 GCA_964385765.1 uncultured Solibacteraceae bacterium | reverse complement strand
CTCGACACAGCCGCAAACGCCTCAGGCGAAGCTCGATTCCCTGCTCGAAGCACTCGGCGTCGAGTTCGATGACGAGCGCGTCGTCTGGTCCGCCTACAACCCCCACCCGCAGCTCCGGCAACTACCCGAAGAGGTTGTCTTTGTCAGTCCAGGCAGCCAGGCGGAAATGGCCTTCCAAACCGCCGAGCCCATCACCGACGGCCTGCAGGAAGTCGTGCTGCTGTATGCCGGAGGACTGGAACCCTCCACGGACGCCGGCGATGCCTTCATCCCACTCATGTCGACCGGGCCCAACTCGGGGACCATTGCCTGGAACCGGCTCGTGGTCCGGACCTTCTTCGGCACCCAGCTCGCCACGGGCCTGCCGCATGAGGCCGACGAAGAGTCGTACACCCTCGCCGCCCGCGTCCGCCCCCGCGACGGAAGCGCGGTGAACACCGTGGTTGTGGCCGACGCCGACATGATGGGCGAGCAGTTCTTTGACCTCCGCCGTCGCGGCATCGAAGGCCTCCGGTTCGACAATGTCACCTTTCTGCTGAACGCCGTCGATGATCTCGCCGGCGACCAGTCATTCATCTCCCTCCGCAAGCGCCGGCCCCGGCATCGCACCCTCGAAGCCGTCGAAGCCCGCACCCGGGTCTACGAGGAGCAGCGCCGCCAGCAGACCGAGGAAGCCCAGGCCACGGCCGAGAAACGCCTCGCCGAAGCGCAGGCGCGGCTCGATGCGGCTGTGGAATCCATCCGCCGCCGGCCCGACCTCGATGACCAGACCCGCGAAATCATGATTTCCAACCTCCGGCGCACCGAAGAACGACGCCTCCAGGTGGCCCGGGCCAACATCGAGGACGCCCGGAATCGCCAAATCGAGAACGCCCGCATCTCCATGGAAGCATCGGTCCGAAATATCGAAAATACGATCAAGCTCCTGGCCGTCGGCCTGCCTCCGATTCCGGCTCTGATCTTGCTCATCTTCGTCTCCCTGCGCCGCCTGAGGCTCGAGCGTATGCGCATCTCGACCGACCGGCTGGTGGAAAAGAGGGCCGCATGAAAAGCGAGATCCTCAAAACTGGCGCGTTCCTGGTGGTTGCCATCGCGCTGGCGGCGGCCGCGAACTGGATCCAGCCGGAAGCGGCCACCCCGGAAGTCCTGAGCGACGAGGGCGAACCCTTCTTCCCCGACTTCCGCGACGTACTCGCCGTCAAGGCCATCGAGGTCATCGCCTACGACGAAGACCAGGCCGTGGCCACCCCGCTGAAGGTCGAATTCCGCGACAACAAGTGGCTCCTGCCTTCGCACAATGACTATCCGGCCGAGGCCGAGGATCGCCTCGACAAAGCGGCCGGCGCGCTGCTCGGCCTGCACAAAGACCTCGTCATCTCCGACCGCGTCGAGGACCATGCCACCTACGGCGTCATCGATCCGCTCGACACGGAGGTCGCCAGCCTCACCGGGCGCGGAAAACGAGTCACCCTCCGCAACGAGGCCGGCGACCTCCTGGCCGACCTCATCATCGGTAAACCGATTTCCGGACGCGAGGGCTTCCGCTACATTCGTCTCCCAGGTCAGAAGCGCGTCTATGGCGTCAAGACCGATGCCGACCCCTCCGCCG
This sequence comes from uncultured Solibacteraceae bacterium, assembly GCA_964385765.1. Taxonomy (GTDB): domain Bacteria; phylum Acidobacteriota; class Terriglobia; order Bryobacterales; family Bryobacteraceae; genus CAWELS01. The sequence continues at coordinate 1,743 of CAYLSS010000708.1, read as the reverse complement.
ACTTCCGCGACTGGGTCGAGGACAACCTCCTGCGGCTGTCCTCTTCGCGCGTGCGCCGGATCCGCGTCAACAGCTACTCAGTCGACGAATCCTTCGGCCGCCTGACCAACGTGCAGCGCGTGACGGCAACCCGGAATGACGGCGAGTGGTCAATTGAGGGAGACCGCAAGGCGAGCAAGAGCGCCGCCGCCGAAGCCGCGAGAACACTCGCTTCCATCCGCATCCTTGGCGCCCGCCCCAAGCCCGAACCGCTCGCCGAGCAGCTTCGCGACGGCAAGCTCGAGATGACGCTGGAAGCCGTGATGTCGCTCCGCCAGCGCGGCTTCTTCCTCACCCCCACCGGACAACTCCTGGCCAACGAGGGCGAGGTCGCCGTGGAAACCGACAACGGCGTCGTCTACACCCTTCGCTTCGGTGAAATCGTCAGCGGTAGCACCAGCGGCGGTTCCGCGCGCACCCCTCCCGCCGAAGTCGGAGATGAGCCTCAGGCCTCCGAAACAGCCGAGCAAGACCGCTACGTCCTCGTCACTGTCCGCCACCTCCCCGAGCTGGCCGAGAAATTTGGCGGCTCCGGAAATGGCGAAGCCACGGCCCGCTACCTCGGGCGCAAGTTCGCCGACTGGTACTACATAATCTCCGGTGAGGACTTCCGGAAGATTCGGATGCAGTAACCCCGGCGTAGCCCCCGCACGACTGTATTTTGGCTGACCGGCGCCGCCGGGGCGATCAGACTACAACTCCTCATCCTCCGGTTTTCGGAAACGGAAGGAGAGTTCATTTAGGTTCAAGCCGGCGGGACTCTTCGTCGACTGCAACGGAATAGCCGCAACGTCCGCAAGCATGAGCTTCGTGGCCAGCGCCTCGGCGCTCAAGGCTATGTCTTCCAACCCTAAAACAGCAACTTCCTCCACTTGAGCTTCCAGACCATCCTCCTTTCTCGCTACCTCCTCCGGCATCTCTTCTGACATATCACCGGTAGGAAATTCCGCGACCGCCTCGCCCGCCTCGTCGAAGTCCTCGAACAAGTACCCCTCCTCCGGTTCTTCCATGTCGTCTTTCTTCTTTCCGTTCTCGCCCGGAGCCGGAAGCGGACAACACGGAGAGTAGCGAGTTATTGTCTGCTGGTACAGAAAATTGGTGTCTTCGACCTGTAGCAATGAGAACTTGACTGTATAAAACCACGCAACAATGAATTCCCGCCGGACCTGCCTGCCGGGCTCGAACCTGTCTTCTTCGGCTGGAGGTTCCGGCTTTTCCGGCGGTCCGGGGGGAAAAGGCATGTCGCCGCCCGCCGCTTTCTCCTTCGCGTACCTCTGCAAAGCATTCAGTCGCTCGCTCAGCTTACGGTCATATTCTTTCTTTTCTCGCCTGTAGTCCAACTCGGTGGAAGTCACGCACGGACTGACGGCTCGCGGCGGTGCAGCAATTACATCGGCCTCTATCTTCACGCCCAGCGCGACGTTAAGGACCGGAATCGTCACTCCTCCGGTCTGCTTCCCGACAACCCTCGGCTTTTGTTGGTCGATCTTGATCGAGTCGAAATCTTCGCACCCGCCGGAGCACGTAAAGTTAATGCTCAACTTCGGCGTAACACGACTAACGGAGGACAGCACATTATCCTTCGTAATCTTTCCGACCGGCAGCTTTGGATTGATGCTTGCTTCCACGAATTCAAAAATCGCATCGACTACGCCTTCTTTCGCAAACTCGAATTCGGTGAGTAGTTCCACCTCCCCAAACTCC
>CAYLSS010000707.1:0-3353 GCA_964385765.1 uncultured Solibacteraceae bacterium | reverse complement strand
CTCGGTGGCCACCCTTCAGACCGAGGGATTGGTCGGCAGCATGATGATCCGCGTGGATGCCGGGAGAGAGGGGGGCGAGCCGGTCACCTCGGGAGACACGATTCAGAGCCGCGAGCCGGTGGAACTCAGTGACATGGTCCAGCAGGCCAGCGAGATGGTCGAAACATTCGACCAGGCCATTCTGGAAATCAGGGACCGGGTTGATCAGAATCTCGTCGAGTTGAGCGAGCTGACTAACGAAGCCACTGACGTGATCACCAAGGTTTCGGATGATCTGGAGCGGTTCGTGACCAGCGGGGCAAGCGTTGCCGAAGATGTGGAGGCGATGGTCGCGCAGGTCCGACGAGGAGAAGGAACAATCGGGCGGGTGATGAACGACCCGGCGCTATACGACAATCTGAAGAGCACGCTGGATGACGTCGAGCAGGCGGCTGGGAACATCCGGGAATCGACCGAACAGGCGAGGCAGCTTCTCGCGGATTTGAGATCGAGCGGCGCCATTGACGATGCGGCCGGCACGATAGAGAACGTCAGGGAGATCACCGAACAGGCTAAGCAGGCGCTGGCCGATCTGCGTCCGGAGGGCGAGGACGGCGGCCCTGGCTTGATGGAGGACCTGCAGATCACCATCGCCAACGCGCGCGAGGCCACCGCGGACCTGGCCGAGAACATGGAAGCGTTGAAACGGAATTTCTTCGTGAGCGGGTACTTCAAAGACCGCGGCTTCTATGACCTGGCCGACCTCAGCGTCGAGGAATACCGCTCCGGCGAGTTCGCTCCGAAACGCGAGCGGCGCCGGACGTGGATTCACGAAAGCGATCTCTTCACTGCCGGTCCCGAGCTGGAGATCTCCGAACAAGGCAAACAGGAACTGGACGAAGCCATTGCTCCGTACCTCAGCTTCGCGCCGAACACGCCGCTCATCGTGGAGGGGTACGCCGCCGCGGGTGATGAGAGCGAGCAGTTTCTGCGATCGCGGGAACGGGCCTCGCTGGTGCGGCGATACCTGCTGGAGAAGTACGAGCTAAATCCGAGGTATGTGGGTCTCATGCCGATGGGCGCGGTCGAGTCCGAGGCTGCCGGCGGAGGATACTGGGAGGGCGTTGCTGTCATCTACTTCCCCGAGAAAGAGGAGACCAAAGCTAGCAATGATATGCGCATGCCTCCGGGGCAGAAAGGGTTCAGGCCCTTGATCGGCGGATTGCCCAGGGATTCCGGTTTCGCCCTGGGAGGGCTTTATCAGGACACCGACCTGCTGCGGGGCTTCGTGGATGCGAGCGTGGAAACTCGGGCATCGCTCCGGGCATATCTTCATGGCGTGTTTCGGGCGGACCTGCCGCGGCTATGGAAGGGGAACCTGTTCGTGGAAACCACGGCCCGGTTTCGGAACTACCCGCAGGAGAACTTCTTCGGTCTGGGTCCGGATTCCTCGAAGGATGCGCGCACCAATTATCGTCTGGAGGATGTCGACTATACCGTCGACGTGGGTTATCGGCCCCGGCAAGGTCTGCGGGTAGGGGCCAGCGTCGGCTACCTGGCGGTCAACGTGGGGCCGGGAACCGACGACAACTTCCCCGCAGTGGGAGAGATATTCACGGGCGATAGCGTGGCCGGCCTAGAGCGGCAATCCGACTATCTACACACGGGAGCATTCGCCCAGTACCGGTTCGGTGAAGTGCTGCCTTTCCCTTTGTTATCTCTGCGAGGTGTCAACGGCAGTTACAGCTTCCGCTGGACTTATTATGACGACCGCAGCTTCGGGAATCTCAGCTTCCGGCGCTACGACGTCGACGTGCGCCACTTCGTACCGGTGCGACAGAATCTCGACGTGATCGCGACGCGGGGGCTGATCTCATTCACGGACACGCCGCCGGGCCAGCAAGCCCCCTTTTTTCTGCTTCGCACTGTGGGCGGCGCCGATACGCTGCGCGGGTTTAACCAATACCGGTTCCGCGACAAGAACATCATGCTGATGAACGTGGAATACCGGCGCTGGGTCCGCCCGTACGCGGACGTGGTGGCGTTCGCGGAGACAGGGAAGGCCTTTCCCAAGGCCGGCCACCTGGCGCTCGGCCAACTGGAGGGCTCGGCCGGGCTGGGCGCGCGCTTCAAGGTGGGCGGGGGAATTCTACTTGGGGTGGATGTCGGTTTCAGCCGCGAGGGCGTGCGCGCCTGGATCCAGGGCAGCCATACCTTCTAACCTCTTCGAGGCCTGAGGATGCCCGGTCCACGCTTGTCGGCTGAGCCGAAGCTGCCGGGCTTCCTCCGCGGGATCCGAATTTCATTGGCAGGAAGCAATTTCTCCCCTACACTTGACTTGGGCTCCTCCCAGAGCCGTTCGAGAGGAGGAAACCATGGCTATTCTGCCACGGCTGGAACAGTTTCTGGAACACCACCAAATCCATTTCACGCACCATATACACCCGACCGTTTACACGGCGCGGGAGGTGGCTTCGGTGGAGCACGTTCCCGAGCATCGGATCGCAAAGGTGGTCGTTTACTGTGGCAATGATGGTTACGGCATGGCTGTTCTGCCGGCTGACTATGTGGTTGATCTGCAAGATCTTCGTGTGGCCCTTGGGCTGACGCGGGTGCGGCTGGCCACCGAGAGGGAACTGGCCGAGCTCTTCGAAGACTGCGACCTTGGCGCGATGCCGCCATTCGGATTGCTTTACGATCTGCCGACGTTTCTCGAGTCGAGCCTGGCCGGCGAGGAATGGATCGCGTTTAATGCCGGAACACACAGGGATGTCGTTTACGTGTCGATGAAGGACTACCGGCGGCTGGCGCAACCATCGGTGCTGCACTTCGCGCGAACGGCGACGGCATGAGGCCGGGTCAGTCACAATAGAGGATTGCAACGTAATACGGATCGGGGACAAGCCGTGTGTGCTGGCCCCCCAAGCGCCGCCGCTATGAGGATCTGGCCGAGCGGTTCGACTTTTTATATCCCAATTGCGTCATTTCACCAGGAACGGAGCTCCTTGCTTTGATTTTTCGGGAGGTTGAGGATCGCGACCTCGTCCTAAAGGCACGCACGGGCGACGTGGAGGCCTATAACCTGCTCGTCTCGCGTTGGGAGAAGCGCGTCTACAACTACGTGCTTCGCCTGGTGGGCAATGGCGAGGATGCGCTCGACCTCACTCAAGACGCTTTCTTGAAGGGCTATCAGAATCTTCGGCGGCTGGAGGACCCGGCGCGGTTCTCGTCCTGGATGTTCCGGATCGCGCACAACGAGTCCTTCTCGCTGTTGCGCCGGCGGCGGCCGGAGACCGAGGTTGCGGACCAGGCGCCGCCTTCGGCGCCCGGAGGGCGAATGATGCCGGTGGAAACGTCGCTGGCGGTCAACAGCG
>CAYLSS010000706.1:0-3355 GCA_964385765.1 uncultured Solibacteraceae bacterium | reverse complement strand
AATGCCGAGCCGGGGACATCTCCAACATATGACCGGCCCGCATTGACTTCCGCCACCTTATCCTGCTGGACGTCGATGCCGGTGACGTGAAAACCGGCGCGGGCGAATTCGACCACCAATGGCAAGCCGACATAGCCGAGGCCGACGACACCGACCTTTGCCGTGCGGTCGCGGATCTTCCGAGCGAGTTGCTCGCTGGTAGTATCGGTGGGCAACATAAGAGACTTTCTCCTCAACTGTAGTAATAGTCACCGGAAGCGACTACCGTGGCTGGACCGGTGAGATAAACGTCGTCATCCCACCGAAACTCCAGCGGTCCGGCGGCGGTAAGCAGGCGGACCGGGCTTTTGGTCTCGCCGCGCAGGATGGACGCCACCGCGGCGCCCACCGAACCGGTGCCCGACGAGAGCGTTTCACCGGCCCCGCGCTCGAAGAACCGGACTTCGATTGTATGCGGGTCCACGACGCGAACGAAGGAGACGTTGGTCCGGTTGGGAAAACAGGGGTGGGCTTCGATTTCAGCCGCCGTTTGAAGCCAATCATCCGGAAAACAATCAACGAAGACCGCACATTGTGGATTGCCCACATTGAGCGAAGTCACTTCGACCGGCCCTGAAGCCAGCGCCAAGGACCGGCGAAGCTGGTCGGCGGGCGTCGATGGGCGGCCCATCTTCATCTCGAAGCGGTAGTGGGGATCGCTCCGTTCGAGAAGGCGCAACTCGCGAATTCCGGCGCCGGTCAGAATCGCCACCGGGTCCTTGGCGAGTTGCTGGCGGACGAGCAGGGCGGCGGCGCACCTGGTCCCGTTCCCTGACAGCTCGGCCCTGCTTCCATCGGAGTTATAAAGATCGATGGCGGCGTCGATGCCGCTCGCGCCCTCGATCTCCTCGGGGCGGCGGAGCAGATACCAGCCGTCGGCCCCGACGCCGGTATGGCGGGCGCAAATCTCCCGGGCCAACTCCGGAAGACCCTCTTGCGGAGCCTCGGCGGCCCATGTAAACAGGAAGTCATTGCCGGCCCCCTGCACCTTCCAGAAAGGTATTTTCATACGATATGCGGCGGTAGATCTCGATCACCGGCGCGTCCTTCAAAGCGATCATTTTTACACACTGATATCGCGGGCCGTCACGCTGCGCGCGTAACAGTGTGGTTGCAACCTCGTCGCCGGAGATGGCGACGGCCCACTTCTCGCGAAGAAACAAGTCCGGCCGTTGCACGCTCGCCAGATACTCGGGGCCGTTGCCGCGGTGGAGCGTCTCGCGTAGCGGGATACCCGCCTCGAGAAAAATGCCGGTAAGATCGCCGAACGAGGTCAGTATGCCGCCGCCGTGGTAGTGCTTCCGGAGATAGTCGGCGGCCTCGGCGGTCCAGGCCCGGCGCTGTTCCGAATTTACCTGGGACTCCTTCCAGCAGACCCAGGAATGCGGAACATCGCCTCCGGCGTACCACGGCAGAGTCACTACCAGGGCGATAGATGCCGCGGCGATTCCCCGAAATCGGGAAGGCGCGACGGTAACCAGGGCGCCGGCGCCGAGTGCGAGCAGTGGCAGCACGGCCAGCCCGTAGCGCGTGTTGTAGTAGGAGTACGGCCAGAGATGAGGGACGAAGATCGGCGTGCCGGAGGAATACAGGCTCCAGGTATAGAACACGATCGGCAGGGCGAAGAACCCCGCCGGCCACAGCTTGCGCTTCCACACGGCCACCCCGAGGCCCGCCGCCCCCAGCACTGACAGAACCGACCCGGAGGTCAGGCGGACCGCTGCCAGGTAGTAGCGCAGCGCTGTCCAGAACTCACCATCGCCCGGATAGGGCTGCATCCCACTGTCAAGCGCCCGCTGGTAAATGGCCTTTGCCGACCACTCGCCGTGATAGAACTCGAGCGCGTCGCCATAGAACCACAGATTATGGCCAAGCCAGTACAGCGGTCCCACGGCGGCCACCGCGCCGAACAGGAAGGCGGCTCCCACCGTCCAGCGTTTTGCCCACCGGAGGAAAAAGAGGCTCACGAACGGGAGCAGGAACCAACCTTCGTAGCGAACCAGTGTGCCCGCGAGCGCCGCCGTGCCCGCGGCCCCCGCAATCCAAAGTCTTGGCCGCTCCCGGAACAGCACCGTGAAGTAGGCCAAGGCGCAAAGGCAGGCCAGGTAGACGACCTCGGTCATCGGGATGGACTGCAGGTAGAGCAGATTCGGATTGAGCGCCATGGCGGCGAGCCCCAAGGCGGCTGCGGGCAAGCCGAAGACCCGCCGCAGGGTAGCGTACAGGAAGGCGCCGGCCGCCACGAAGCAGCCCGCCGCCGGAATCGCTCCCGCCAGCCCGCTCCGCCACAACGCGTCATTGCCGACGAACGGCAACATCAGCAGGTGCGGCAAGGGCAGCCACACCGTACCGATTTGCGCGTAGCCGGGCGTCCGTGAATCGATGACCCGGCGGGCGATGTTCAGGTGCGCCACCGCGTCGCCCCAATACAACAGGTAACCCTGCTGGTAAAACCATGTCAGGGCGGCCCCGCTCGCGCCGATCAGGAGGAGGACGACAATCTGGATCTCAAAAAGCCGTGATCTGCCGGAATTCCTCGAAACGTTCATCAATCTCCGCGTGCTTCAGAGTACGAAATCGGTCAACACCGAACTTCTCGCAGCAGAAGCTCCCCATGACGGAGCCGTAGATGACAGCCCGGGCGATCTCCCGGGGATCCAGCGATTCATCAGCCAGGTCGAGTTGCCGAGACGCCAGGTAGCCCATGAAGCCGCCGGCGAAGCTGTCGCCGGCCCCTGTCGGATCGTAGACCTGGTTCAGTAGATAGGCCGGGGCAATGAACTGATAGCCATCGCGGAACAAAGCGGCGCCGTATTCGCCGCGTTTGATAATCAGCGTGCTCGGACCCAGCTTCAGGATTGCCGCGGCGGCGCGCCTCAAGTTCCGTTCGCCGGTCAGTAGCTCGGCCTCACTGTCGTTGATCATGAGGATGTCCCAGCTCTTGATCGCCTCGATTAACTCGTCGCGCGTGGTGTTGATCCAAAGATTCATGGTGTCGCCGGCGACCACCCGCGTTTGGTTCATCTGCCCGCGAACCCGGTTCTGAAGCGCTGGCTGTATATTGCCGAGCAGCAGGTACGGCATCTCCCGGTAGGCCGGCGGCAGCTTTGGGTCAAAATCAGCGAACACGTTGAGATCCGTAACCACCGTGGTCCGGTCATTCATGTCCTCGCTGTAGCGGCCCGACCAGAAGAAGGTCTTGCCGTGAGCCTTCTCGAGCCCTTCCAGGTCGATGCCGCGGCCGGCCAGAAGGTCCCAGTCTTCCTGGGCGAAATCATCCCCGATGACCCCGACGATGTTGACCTTGGTGAAGTAG
>CAYLSS010000705.1:0-3355 GCA_964385765.1 uncultured Solibacteraceae bacterium | reverse complement strand
GCCGGCTTGCATGCGCTGCCGCTGGTGTGTCGGATTCGCCTGCGAGGTGAACGCCAAGTGCGGCACGCAGAATACGGTGATTCCAAAGGCGCTGGACAGCGGCAACTGCGAGTTGAGGACCGAGTCGATTGTCAAGGAAATTCAGATGACGCCCGACGGGAAGGCCAGGGGCGTCGTCTACGTCGATGGAGATGACCGGGAGCATGTGCAGACAGCGGACCTGGTGGTTGTTTCGTGCGGCGCTATCGAGTCGGCGCGGCTGCTGCTCAATTCCCGGAGCAAGGCCTTCCCCAACGGGGTCGGCAACAATGACGACTGGGTGGGGCGCAACCTTCAGGGCCATGCCTATACGGGCGCCGCGGGCTTGCTACCCGGGGGCGCTTACGATGACATGGGGCCCGGCGCCGGTGTGGCCGTCTGCGATTTCAATCACGGAAATCCGGGACTGGCGGGAGGCGGGGCGCTCTGTAACTCGTTCATCCGGCTGCCATATCAGTTTGTCAACCAGGCGCCGTCATCGGTCAAGCGCTGGGGGCGCGAGCACAAGGAGTACATGCGGCGGGCGTACCGGCGTGTCATCAGCGCCCGCGGTCCTGTCCAGGAGATTCCCATCTGGGACGCCCGTGTACAGGTGGCCCCGAAGGTCAGGGACTACTGGGGAATCCCGGTCGCCCGGCTCTCCGGCGGGCGCCATCCGCACACCGTCGAAATCTGTGAGTTTCTCTCCCGCCAGGGCGAGCGGTGGGTCCAGGCGGCCGGCGCAACGGAGACTTGGCGATCAGTGCCCGGGATGGGCTTGAGCGGCGGCCAGCACCAGGCGGGCACCTGCCGCATGGGCAATGACCCGAAGACGTCGGTGGTGGACAGGTATTGCCGAGTCCACGATGCCGACAACCTGTACGTGGTGGATGCGGGTGTTCATGTGACGAACGGCGGCTTCAATCCGGTGCTGACGATCATGGCAATCGCTTACTGGGCGTCACACCACATTCTGGCGGGGAGGAGTTGATCGTGGCGCGTTCACTTTTTCGCCGGGTCGGTGTGGTTGCGCTGCCCGTGATTGCGCTGTTGATCCTGCTGGGCCCGGCGCCGAGCCTGCTTTACAATCCGAACGAGGCCGAGGGCTGCACGCGCTGCCATGAGATCCGCGAGTCCTTCGACAACTGGACCCACTCCGCCCACCGCGAGATCGGCTGCAAGAGTTGTCATGGCGGTGTCTTGACCATGGACCTCGGCTTCCACACCTCGAACCTGCGCCGCCTGATCAAGCACATACAGGGCGAGGCGCCCAGCCAGGTGCTGCTGGTCCGCCAGGTGGATATTGACCGGGTGACCGGACGGTGTGCCGAGTGCCACCAACAGGAGTATGCGGCGTGGCGCGCCGGTCCGCACAGTGTGACTTACGCCGATATCTTTCTCGACGAAGAGCACAACACCAAGCGGCTGTTGATGGACGATTGCTTTCGCTGTCATGGCATGCACTTCCAGGGGGCGATCGAGGACCTGGTGGAGCCCGTGGCCACCCGTGGTCCGTGGCGGCTGAAGGATCCGGAGATGGGTATCAAGCCGGTGATCCCCTGTCTTGCGTGCCATGAGATCCATCGCCAGGGCGAGCCGAGGCCGCGGCACGACCGAGCCGCGGTCAAAGGTACAGGTGATGAGCGGGTGATGCCTTCGTCGCTGGCGCTTTTCGACCGCCGGACCCAGGTCCACGTGCCAGCCGCCGGCATGCCCGTGCCGCGGGTTTTTGATGGAAACAACCAGCTCACCGTCAGCCCGGACCAGCGCCAGGCCTTGTGTTATCAATGCCATGCGCCGCGCGCCAATGCGCTGGCCGGTTCCGGTGACGACCGGACGGGGATGGGGGTCCATGAAGGGATCAGTTGCGTGGCGTGCCATCAGGGACATTCGATGGAGACGATCGCCTCGTGCGCCGCCTGCCACCCGCGCTACTCGAATTGCGGCATCGACCTGGAGAAGATGAACGGTTACTTCCGCGACCCGGCCAGCCGCTTTGACATACACACGATCAAGTGCAGCGACTGCCACCCGGACGGCGTCCCGCCGCGACGAAACGGGCTGGCGATGCTGGCGGAAGAGTGAGGGGCTGAGCCGGGACCCACCCGCTACTTCAGGCGCCGGAGCCAGACGTTGCGATAGCGGACGGGATTTCCGTGCGACTGCAGCATGAGCGGCGCTTGGGGCTCGTGGGGCTTGTAGTGAGTCAGGATCTTGTGGCGCATTGGACCCATGAAAGCCCGGTGGTGGTGCACCAGCACGCCATTGTGGAGAACGGTGGCGTAGGCCGGTTTCACCAGGAGGTCGCCGTCGAACTCGGGCGCATCGAAAATGATGTCGTAGGTCTGCCATTCACCCGATTTGCGACTGGCATTCACGAGCGGAGGGTACTGTCCGTAGATAGCGGCGGCCTGCCCGTCGGCGTAGGTGATGTTGTCGTAGGAGTCCAGCACCTGGATTTCGTAGCGGCTCATGAGTAGAACGCCGCTATTGCCGCGGCCCTGGCTGTTGGAGACCACCTCGGCGGGGCTGGCCCACTCGATATGGAGTTGGACGCTGCCGAACTCTTCCTTGGAGACCAAATGTCCGGTGCCGGGGACAACTTCGATGTAGCCGTTTTCGACTTTCCATTGAGCCGGGACTACCTGGTCACCCTGGCGTTGCCGGGTCTGCCACCGGGAGAGGTCGTTTCCATCGAACAGGACAATGGCGTCGGAGGGCGGTGACGCGGCGGAGTCTCCGGGGCGGACCACCGGCGGATGAGGCCGGTTCAGGTCATGGACGCGCCACTTTCCTCCCGGCAGGTAGGGCGTATCCGTATAACCTTCGGCGAACCGCTGCGAGGACTGCGCCGCCACGAGGAGAGCAGAGGCCAGAAGAACCGCCAGGAGGGACACACTACGTTTGCTCAATGCCATGGTCCTTATTAGAAATACCATGTGTCGGGAAAACGGACTAAGCGGAGGGCGTCTCGAGCGCCACTATCTCGCCGGGGTTCAATCCGGCGGCGATCTCGGCATGGGTGTAGTTGCGATCGCCGAGTTCGACGGGGCGCTTCTCGAAGGTGTCGCCAACCTGGACGAAGACGTAGGCCTGGCCTCCCTCTTCGAGGACGGCTGCGAGCGGTACCTGAATCACATCCTCGCGCCGTTCAAGAATCACGTCGGCGTAGGCTGAAAGATCGGGGAGCAGTTTTTCATGGGAGCCGTCGATTTTGACGCGGAGCGGAAGCGTGCGGACGTAATCGGCCTGGGTGCCGCTCTTGGCGAGGGCGCCGATCGAGTAGACTATCGACCGCATCGAGGTCTGCCGCAGCAACGAGTTTATCCACTGCCGG
>CAYLSS010000704.1:0-3358 GCA_964385765.1 uncultured Solibacteraceae bacterium | reverse complement strand
GAGCTACAGCTTAAGCTAGATCAGCAGCGGCGGGGTCGGCGACATGACCGGTCTGTATCTCAACCGCCTCCAGTACGACTTTGATGCGCCGCTGACACTCCAGGTCGACTTCGGATATTTTCACAGGCCCATGGCCCTGTTCGAGCAGTCTCCGCAGGGCATGGAAGGCCGTTCGCAGGCCTTTACCGTCCCCCGCGTGGGTTTGACCTACCGGCCCTCCAAAAACCTTTTCATGTCGTTCGAGTATTTCCATGCGCCGGCGGGCTTTGCGGCTTCGGGCGAGGCGGGGAGGAGGCCGTAGAGGGAACCGGCGCGCTTCAGCGGATCCTGCCCGTTGGGATGCCGTTGGTTATCCAGGAGCTGCATCTCGAGCGCGGTGGAGGAATATTTCAGATAGTCATTGATGCGGCCGACGGCGAACACGCTCGTCAACACGGCCAATGCCGCCAGCGGCGCCAAGAGGCGCTGTTGCCGGCGCAGGAGGAAGAGCAGGCCGACGCAAAGGGCGAGCCAGACCGCCAGAAGTCCCATTATCTCTTCCCGGTAGGGGCTCGGGGCCTGCTCGTCGACGAGGTACTTGACGCCGCTGTTGCCGCCCTCGGCGATCTTCCACTCGAAGGCCAGCTCGAAGTTGGCGAACTCGTCCTTGGTGACGATGTCGTGTCCCACCATCGCCGGGATCGTCGCCAGGCAGCCGTCCTCGACGGTCCAATAGTCATGGGGAAAGGGGGTGTGCCGCATCCCGCGCCACTGATCGACGCCGGCGCCGTCGAAGAGCCACTCCCAGGCCTTATCCGGCGGCGTCTGGGCGACGAGGGGGACGATGGCGAAAAGCAGCGGGAGGAATCGGGTCATGGGTGTTTGAATCGAGTTTATTGCATGACTTGCGGGTGGGTGCCGATGGCGGATGGGAAATGGCGCGCGAGGAGCGATTGCACCCGGTGACGGAGACGCCGACAGCGGACCACGAATATGCCGGCGCAACCGCCGGCGCCGCCATGCTGGCGAATGGCTGAGCGTCGGCGATTCCAAAGGGTGGAAATAGCAAGTGACATTGGACTGGAAGCCGGCTGCGGCTGATGGAGCGGCACTCTTGCGGCCATCTTTTCGCCACCCCGTGTAGTTGCGCCGCCCACCTCGCCGGTCTTAGACAACGAACAGCGAGCCCGCAAGTTCAAAACCCCCGCTAGTTCTGGAGAATCAGATGAAAAACCCGATTTATAGAATACTCGTAGTGTGTCTTCTCGCCATCTTCGGCGAGATGTTGCTGGCCGCCGCGCCAAAGCTCAGGCTGTCGAATGCGAGCATTGGCCCTATCGACATCGCGGTTGGAGAGAACGGAGCGCAGCAAACGGTTGAAGCCTCGAACGCCGGCGACGGCGCTCTCGATCTGGCCGTTGTCTCGCCAGACGAGTGGCTGGCTCCGTCACTCGGCGGCGCGCGCCCGTGTACCAGCGCTCTCGGGACATGTATCCCGATCCAGATCGCGCTGGAAACGGCCGGCCTTTCGCAAGGATCGCATACCGGCTATGTCGAGGTGACCGACCCGGGGGCGATCGATGCGCCCCAAACGGTCACGGTGACGGTACAGATAGGAGGCGGCGTGCCCGACGAAGTCCGCCTGTGGGTCCCGCCGGAGGGCGCGGACAGCGTGAAGTTCGAAACCAACAGCCCGATAACCGCCAACACGTTCACGCAGACGGGCGGCGAGTGGCTGAGCGTGGCGCTGGAAGGCGCGGGCAGCTTCAGCTTCGCGATGCCCTATCGGATCGCGGCGCGCGACCTGCCCGCACTGCCGCCGGGCTCCTATGAGGGAACCGTGAACGTCACGGCATCCGGGTTCGCTGGGAACGTCAAGAGCGTGCCGGTCACCATGCAGGTCACCGCAGAGCCGATCTCCATGCTGTCGCGGGACAAGGTCGAGTTCCGCCTGGCGGGCGGAACCACGCCCGTGGATGGATTCGTTGCCATCTCCAATCGCGGGCTCGGCGAGCTCGAGCTAGAGGAACCAGCCGTCTCAGACGGGGAAGCCGGATGGCTGAGCGCCGGACTTCTTCCGGGGTTCGTGCGTATCCGGGCCGATCCGGAGGGTCTTGCGCCCGGCCTGTACCGGGGATCGGTGAGTGTCAGCTCAAACGCAGCCAATTCGCCGCAGCAGATCGCGGTGCGGCTCGAGGTGGTTCGGCAAGGGCCTCCGATCGCCAGCTTCAATGGCGTGGTGAACAACGCCACGTTTTCATCTGAAGATCCCGTCCCGCAAGGAGGCATCGCCGCGGTTTTCGGGAGCCTGCTGTCTTTCGCGCCTCCGGCCATTGGCGACCAGCTTCCGCTGGTGCGGGGGTTGGGGGGAACAAGGGTGCTCGTGAACGGAGTCGATACGCCGCTGTTCTTTTCCTCCGAGGGACAGGTGAACTTCCAGATGCCGTATGAGACGGCGCCCGGCGAGGCTCGCGTCCAGGTGGAACGCGACGGGGAGGTGGGTAACACGGTGACGGTGCAGGTAGCCGAAAAAAGTCCCCGAATCCTCACGATTCTCGACAATTACGCGATTGCCGCGAACACGGATCAGACGTTCGCCGTGCCGGCGACGCCCGGCCTGGATTCGCGACCGGCCCGGCCCGGCGACACGCTGGTGATGTACGCGATCGGCTTCGGCGCTACCGTGCCGGCCGTTGCAACCGGAGCGGCCGCCCCGGAGGAACCGCTGGCCCACGTCTCGCCCACACCGCAGCTCTTCCTGGGCGGGGGCATCCTGCGAACCGAGGTGACTCCCTCCTTCGCCGGGCTGACACCGGGCTTTGTCGGCCTCTTTCAGATCAACTTCACGATCCCGGCGACGGCTCCGCGGGGCGACCGGATTCCGCTCTTCCTCCAGGGCCCGGGCTACACGACCAACGTGGTGAATATAGCGATCGAGTAGAGCCTCGGCTTCGGGGCGGGTCCGTCGAGATAGCGGATTCGCGGACCCGCCCGGAGGCGAACGATGTATACTCAAGCCAAAGGGTCCGCGTATGAAACTCCGAGTGATTGGGTTGTGTTTTGCCTTGAGTTGGCTCTGTTTTCCCGCCGACAAAGGCCCTCTGACCGCCCGCGGCGAGAACGAGCAGTTCGTGATCGAAGCCGATCTTTACAGGGACAGCAAGGACGTCGAGCGGCTGCTCGGTCACAGTGTCGACCAGAACATCGCCGTGGTGTCGGTAACTCTCACCCCCAAGTCGCCGGTGAAGATCTGGCGGGATGACTTCTACCTGCGATCATTCAAGGACGGCCAGCGATCGGAACCATATGACCCGGGTCAGATCGCCGGCGACACCGTGCTGGTGGTGAACTACTCCGCTGCCGGAGGCGGCGTGATGGC
>CAYLSS010000703.1:0-3364 GCA_964385765.1 uncultured Solibacteraceae bacterium | reverse complement strand
GATAAAAGGCGGTGCGATCCAGGTACACTTCACAAGGGTCGCAGCCGCGTTCAACGATAGTTGCTTCGAATCGTGTCAGATAGGAGTCGTCGTAGTAAAGACGCTCGGTCATTCGATAGCGATCTCGACCTGGTTGCTGATGACGCCGCCCTGGTCGATGATGAGCGGCACCCTCGGACCGCGCGGGGCGTTAGCGGGGATCTGCAGGTTGATCTGGTACAGCCCGACAAACGTCGGCGTCAGCCCGACGAACTGCGGGGTCACCGGAACACGGAGCAGGCCTCCGCCGAGGAAGACGGTGGGCGTGGGAGTGATCTGCGAGAGCGGGTCGCCGGAAGCGCCCTCGCCGGTGAGCGCGGCGGGGCTGGTCTGACCGAAACCGATGGCGAAGATCACGATCACGTCGCCCGGCCGAGCCGGCCGGCTCGCGAGCCCTGGAGTGGAGGGGACAGGAAACGTACCGTCCTGGTTGACCGCGATCGCGAAATTGCCGAGGAAACGCAGGACCCGGGGCGCTTTCGGGACTATCGTCAGCGATGCCACGTTGCCGATCTGCCCGTCGCGAACCACCTGCACCCGGGCGGGACCCGGTTGGATCTCATAGGGTACCTGGAGATTGATCTGGCCGTAGGAGGAGAAGAACAGCGGTGATTCCTGACCGTTGATGAAGACACTGGCTCCGCCAAGCTGGCGCGGCAGGGGCAGAACCCCGCCCTCAGTGGGCGGCTCATAGCTGAGCTGATCACCGAACAAGGCCACGATGTCACCGGGCGAAACCGGTTCCGGCTCGAAGGTAGCGTTGTTCACGACTCCCTGGAAGCTCGTCCGGGGCGGGCCTTGCGGCTCGACCAGAAGCAGCACGTCGACCACGTGGGGGCCGTTGACGGCATTGGACTGAATGGTGACCGTGCCGCGATGGGGCCCTTGCGGCAGGCCGGCCGCGTCCAGGCGGATCCTCGACAGGTTGGTGGCGCCGAACTGCTCGACGGTCAGCCAGGTTCCGCCATCGGCAGTGGCAGCCTCGACGCCGGTCAAGGCGAGGGTTCCGAGACCACGGTTGACGAGATCGACAAATGTCTCGAGCGGAACGCTATCCTGCGCCAGCCGGAAGAACAGCCTGTCCGTGCTCAGCGCTCCGATGGGCTGCGAGGTCACGGTCATCGTCACTGGAACGTTCTTGACGTCGGGCGCAAAGGCGGAATTGGTAATATTGACCGCGCCCGTGTGGACGCCTTCGGCCATTCCGGGCAGATGCCGCGCGCGAATGCGATACGGCATGACGAAGTTGAAACTGCCGGCGCCCTCGAACGCCATCTGTAGCCAGTTGCCGCCGGTATTGGTGCTGACGTTGAAGCTCAACTGGCTGTTGGTGGAGAAGAGGAGGCTGTCGGAGGAACCATTTGGGGCCACGAAGAAGTCCGCCTGATCGGGCACACCGCCGCCAATCTGAACGGTAACGGTGATGGACTGCGGGGCATCGATGGCGTTCGGATCCACGACGTCCAGAATCGCGGTCGCCATTCCTTTTGGAAGTCCGGCAGTCTGGAGCTGCATGTTGATCGGCAGGCAGTTGCCGAGGCGGGTCGTGCAGGGCGCCGGCGCGCCCACGGCCGCGACCAGCCAAGGCTCCGAGGAAGCCAACGCGAGATTCAAGGCGCCGTCGCCGGCATTGAACGCCTCGACAGTCTGCGCCGGGCCCGTTGTCCCCTGCGCGACAGACACCGGTCCAATCGTAGTTTCAGAAAGCCGGAGCTGTGGTTGCGAGTAAGCGACTCCGGCGCACAGCAATCCCATGAAGCTCCCGAGAAGGAGCCGCGAATAACCTAGACCCATTCCAACGCGCCCTTTTTGTATGCCCAAACGTATCCGATGATGAGGATGCCAAGGAAGACCGCGACCTCGGCCACGCCGAACCAGCCCAACTGGTTGTAACGCACGGCCCATGGGAAAAGGAAGATCGTTTCCACGTCGAAGATCACGAACAGAATGGCAATGATGTAGTAGCGCACCGCGTACCGGCCGCGGGCATCAGAAGCCGCCCGGATGCCGCACTCGTAGGCTTCCAGCTTGGTCCGGAAGGGTGAGGAGGGCCGCAGCAACTTGGCCAGGAACAGCAGCGCCAGAACGAAACCAATAGCTAGCAGAGCAAAGATGAAGAGAGGAACATAGCCTTCCGGCATGGATTTAGTATACCAACACCCATTTCAAAACGAGACTGCCGAACAGGCGCGTTAGAGGAGCGCTTGTCTAGATGATCAATAATGGAAGAACAAAATGTTTCGTTCGATTCGAGAACAGATCGACACGATCTTCCGCGAGGACCCGGCGGCGAATAGCGTTATCGAGATCTTCCTTTGCTACCCTGGATTCCACGCGATCCTGTCTCACCGCCTGGCGCACTGGCTCTACCGCCGCCGGATACCGCTCGTTCCGCGGCTGCTGTCACAGCTCGTCCGTTTCACGACGGGCATCGAGATCCACCCGGGAGCTCGGATTGGGAGGCGGTTCTTCATCGATCACGGCATGGGAGTGGTGATTGGAGAAACCACCGAGATCGGCGACGACGTGCTCCTTTATCAAGGCGTCACGCTTGGCGGCACGGGCAAGGAGAAGGGGAAACGGCACCCGACGCTCGGCAATCATGTGGTGGTGGGAAGTGGAGCCAAGGTCCTGGGGAACATCGAGATCGGCGATCATGTCAAGATCGGCGCCGGCAGCGTGGTGGTGAAGGGCGTGCCGGCCCACTCCACCGTAGTGGGCGTGCCGGGACAGGTCGTCCGGCAGCGAGGCGAACCTTTGCTCGAGGCCGACGACGACATCCTGCAGCACGGAAAGCTCCCGGATCCCGTCGGTCAGGCGTTCGAAGAGGTTTCGCGGCGGATCGCCGAGTTGGAAAAGGAAGTGCGGGACCTCAAACGGGAACGCGTCGGCCATTAGGGCCGCCCGCAGGTCGCTTGAAGATCCCGCGTGTTCACTTTAGGATCGGGCAGCCGCCGGCTACTTCACGTGGCAGCGCTTGCAATTGCCTTTGCTCTCGAAGGCTGGTCCGTCCGGGTAGTGACAGCCGGCGCACGAGGTCTTCTTCGCTTCGGCCGGCTTGTGCATACCGGCTTTGAAGTTGATGGGCTCACGCGATTGGGGAAAGAGTTTCGGGTGACAGGCAGTGCAATCGTTTTCGGCCAGCTCGACGTGGTTCTTGTGGTTGAACGTCACATTCCCCATCTTCGATTCGAATACGATTTCGTCCGGCGCGTCGGCGGCCAAGATCGTCAAGGTGAACAATAAGGTAAACGAAAGAAAAAGCAAAGCAATTATTTTCATCGGGCTCTCCTGGGTGTTGTGTGCAAATTCAGCGGGACGGGCC
>CAYLSS010000702.1:0-3365 GCA_964385765.1 uncultured Solibacteraceae bacterium | reverse complement strand
TCGCCAGGATGATCTTATTCATGTTCTCCAGGTGATTGAGGGTAATCAGGTGCTGGAGGTGATAGACCTTCCGGGCGAGCACCATCAAAGTAACCACCATGGCGAAGCCCGAGAAGATGGCCCCGGCGACGAAATAGGGCGGAAAGATCGTCGTATGCCAGCCGGGAATCACGCTGACCGCAAAGTCGAAGCTGACAATCGTGTGAACCGACAGAACCAGCGGCGTGGAGAGGCCGGCGAGAATCAGGTAGGCCTTTTCGTAGTGGGTCCAGTGCCGTGCCGACCCTCGCCATCCGAGCGCGAGATAGCCGTAGATTTTTGAACGCAGGCCGCTTGCTCGATCACGCAGGGTGGCGAGGTCGGGGAGCAGGCCGACGTACCAGAACAGGGCCGATACCGTCGCATAAGTGGAGACCGCGAAGACATCCCACATCAGCGGGCTACGGAAGTTCTGCCACATGTTCAGCTCGGGCATCGGGATCGGAAACAGCCAGTAGGCACGCCACGGCCGGCCGGTGTGGAACAGAGGGAAGATTCCTGCGGTCAGGACCGCGAAGAGCGTCATCGCCTCGGCGGCCCGGTTGATGGAGGTTCGCCACTTCTGGCGAAACAGAAACAGGATCGCCGAGATGAGCGTGCCGGCGTGGCCGATGCCGATCCAGAACACGAAGTCTGTAATCGGCCAGGCCCACCCAACGGGCTGGTTGTTGCCCCAAACTCCAACACCCCGATAGACGAGCCAGCCGATCATCGCGCCGAGAACGAGGGTGAGCAGGGAGGTGATGCTGATGGCCACCCACCATTCCTTTGGCGCCTTGCCTTCGACAATACGCGAGACGTCGTTGGTAACGTCGGCGTATGTTCTGTTGCCTTCGACCAGCGGCGGATCCAGAGGCGGCTCCAACGGCGTGTTCCGGTTGACTACGAGTTCCGCCATCTATGCTCCCTCCACCTGATTCAGAATTCGGAACGGTGATGATTTCGAATGCTCGCCGCCTTCACCGCCGTGCCCACCGCCCCCGCCGGCGATTTCCGGATTCGGATTGCGGACCTTGGCCAGGAACGACGTTCTCGGCCTCACGTTAATCTCCCCCAGCATTTCGTAATCACGGTGCTGCCGCTTGAGCTTCGAAACCCTGCTGTCCGGATCGGCGATGTTACCGAACACGATGGCTTCGGCCGGACACGTCTGCTGGCAGGCCGTCTGGATCTCACCGTCTTTGATCTTTCGCCGTCCGTCACTCTTTGCCTCGATCTTCGCCGCCTGGATTCGCTGCACGCAGTAAGTGCACTTCTCCATGACCCCCCGCATGCGCACTGTGACGTCCGGGTTGAAGACCATCTTCTGGCTCTCGGCCAAATCCTGATGCCACTCGAAGAAGTTGAAGCGGCGGACCTTGTAAGGACAGTTGTTGGAGCAATACCTGGTGCCGACGCAGCGGTTGTAAGCCATTGCATTCAGACCGTCGGCGCTGTGCACGGTGGCGGCCACCGGACAGACGTTCTCGCACGGCGCATTCTCACAGTGGTGGCAGGCCACCGGCTGAAACACGGCTTGCGGATCCTCCCGGGTGCCGGCGAAGTAGCGGTCGAGCCGGATCCAGTGCATCTCGCGGCCGCGGTCCACCTCCCGTTTACCGACGATCGGAATGTTGTTCTCCGCCTGGCAGGCAAGGATACAGGCATTGCAGCCAACGCATTTGTTGAGGTCGATCGCCATGCCCCACTGGTATTCACTTGTCAGTTCGGGATTGGTATAGAGCGACTCAAGTGGAGGATGGTGAACCGCGTGTTTGGCGAATTCGGGTTCTTCGCGGTAGTGTTCGAGCGTCGCCTCACGGACCAGCGGACGCCCCTCCATCGAGTGGTGGTCCTGCGCGGTGACCAACTGGTAGCGACGGCTGCTTTTTCTGATCCTGACGCCTTGAAGGAAACCCATGGCGGCCGAAGAACGGAGCGGGCTTGGATTAAAGCCGGCACCGTCCCCGACTCGCCCGACGCGGGTCCGCCCGTAGCCGAGTTCCAGTGCGATCGAGCCATCCGCCTGCCCGGGCATCACCTGAACGGGCGCCTCGATGGAGCGGCCCTCGTACTCGATGCTGACTACGTCGCCCGATGTGACGCCAAGCTCTTCGGCCGTGACCGGGCTGACCAGCGCCGCGTTGTCCCAGGTGAGCTTCGTCATCGGATCGGGCGCTTCCTGCATCCAGCCGTTGTTGGCGAAACGACCGTCGTACATGGATGCGCTCTGGTAGAACACGACCTCGGTTTCCGAGTGATGTTGCAGGTGGGCCGCGGCCGCCAGCACCGCATCTCTCCGGCAGCCTGCCGTTTGGCGTTCGAAGGCCGAGCCTTCGACCACGCCGTCATGGAGCGCGCGGCGCCAGCGCGGTTCGTTCTCTCCGCCTCCCCACTGTTCGAACCAGTAGCCGCGGACAATCTCGTAGGCGCGCTTCTCCGGATAGCCCGCGATCAGAGCCAAAACCTCGGCGGCCGAGCGACCTTCATAGAGGGGATAAATGAGCGGCTGCTGGATGGTGGCGGTACCGTCAATGGTCCGCCCATCGTTCCAGCTCTCCAGGTAATGGCAGGCCGGCAGGCTCCAATCAGCGGCGGTGGCCGTTTCGTCGCGATCCAAGCCATGATGAATGACCGTCTCGACCTTGCCCAGCCGGGCGGCGAAGTCGAGGTCGCCCGGCGCCGAGTGGCACGGATTCCCGCCCAGTATCACCATGGTCCGAACCAAGCCTCCTTCCATCGCCTCCGCGAGATCGGTAATCGAGTGTTCAGTCGCCACAACCGGAGCTTCGGTGAAGGAAACGGTCTCGCCGATATTCCCGAGCGCTTCGTTAATAAGATAGGCGAGCGCATGTACCTCGGCAGGCTGCCGGGGCCCGGCGATAACGAGCGAACGGCCGCGGTGCGCCTCGAGGTCTCTTACCACGGCGTCGCCCCACTGCGTGCCGAGCGACTCTCCGTTCGCCATATACAGGGCGAGCCTGCCGATATCTGCCGCCTTCGCGCGGAAACGGTGGTCGGCAGCGGCGCCGGTCAGCGAGAAGGCCGCTTCGATTACGTACAGGCGGTTCATCGAGTCATGCTCGTCATCAAGCTGGCGCCGGCGGGCGAACTCGCGAGTGTAAGCCAACGAAGGTGCGTCCACGCCGAGGAAGTCGCAGTCCAGCGAGAGAATGACGTCCGCCTTGCTGAAGTCGTATTGCGGCTGCAGCTTGCGTCCGAATGCGATTTCGGCTCCGGCCACCACTGGCCCCGGGCAAATCGGATCGTACTCGACCCAGGCGGCGCTCGGAAATCTCTCGAGAAAATGTGCGCGCACCGCTCCTAGGGACGGCGATGACGATGGC
>CAYLSS010000701.1:0-3373 GCA_964385765.1 uncultured Solibacteraceae bacterium | reverse complement strand
CTTGTTGCCCCCCTCCTTCTCCACCTGCGCCGCCTGATCTATCTTCTTGAGCTCCCTAAGGATTTCGGCATGGCTATTGAGGTCGGAAACAAGTTGTGGATGCTTGGGACCAAGGTCTTTCTTTCGGATTCGTAGCCGCCGCTCGCTAGTCGTCTTGGCAAGACCAAGCTTGCCTCTTTTCTTGTACACGGTTATAAGATCTTGTAAGGTGGGCGACAGCTCGGCATGCTCTGGACCCAGCCGCATTTCCTGCATTTCCAGCGTCTCGATTAACAGCGGCTCCGCCCGAGAGTAATTGTGACCGCTGAGATAAAGAGAGGCAAGTTGGCGCAAAGCTCGGGTCAGCATCGGATGGCCCGCCGTGACCGTTTTCTTGAAGATCTTGATAGACCGGCGGAGAAGTCGTTTTGCTTTTCCATAACGGCCATAGCTTGCATGGATTCTCCCGAGGTTGCCGTACTCTTCGGCCACTAATGGATGGTTCGGTCCGAAGGCTTCCAGATGAATCTCCAGGGCCTCTCGATGCAGTTCCTCAGCTTTGTCCAGGCGTCCGAGCGTCGCATGGATTTGGCCCAGATTGATGAGCAGCTTCGCCTTCCGGGGATGTCCGTCTTCAGTATTCCGCTCCTCTATCTCGAGGGAGCGCCGCAGCAGACGCTCCGCCTTTATGTAGTTCCGGCGCTTTAGATACACCATCGCCAGGTTATTTAGAGCCGTCGCGGTCCGGGAATGGTCGGCACCATAGTGCTTCGTCATCCCATCCACGACCTTGCGATAACTTGACATCGCCTTGGACGTGTCATCTTTCGCCAAGCGGACAGCCGCCAGATTGCACATTACATGCACATTGTGCGCATCGTCTTTCCCGTAATGCGTATAGCTGAGCTTGAGGGCTCGTTTAAGAACCTTCTCAGCCTCGTCCAGGCGTCCGAGGGAACGTAGGGAAATCCCGAGGTTACTCTGGGCGGTGGCCAGCTTGCGCTCGGCGCCGGGTATCTCCTTCCAGATGGAGATTGCTTCACGCACCTGGCGTTCCGCTCTCTGATAGTTCCCAAGGTTCTGGTTCACTCGGCTCAGGTTATTGAGAATCGTGGCCATGTGCGCGTCGGGCCCGCCTGCTTCGCGACACTCCTCCAGCGCTTTTCGATAGAGCAATCGCGACTGCTGGTAGTCTCCCTCGGCGTGCAATTCCGCCGCTCTCGCCAATGGGCTCACGCCACGCTTCCCCTCCGCCGAAGCATAGCCTTGCCCTGCCACCGGGAGCGCCGCGGCCACCGCCATCGCAATCACCGAACGCAGTAGAAATCTCATCATTCTCGGCCCTTCCTGTCATGTAGAGTCACGCTTCGGCCGCGGTGTTTCAGATTGCCGGGCGAAACCGATCCCGGACAGGCGCTGTCTCGTGACCGGCGGGCTGAGTGAAGATAGCGGCTTGGCTGGCCGCTCAGGATTCCGGCGCGCTGCCGGTTCGGGGGAAAGGATCGCGGGCCCGCTGGTGAATCCGGCGAAGGCCCGCTTAGCTGTAACTTCTAAGCGTCCGTCTTTGTGGAGAGGGCTTGCTCAATCTCCCGAAGAGGGAACACTCCAGTTCGGATGGTCGACGTGGGCTCGCTCCATCATCGCCTCGATCTGCCGAACCACATCGCGGTGGCCGCGGGCGACGTTGTACTTCTCGGTGGGGTCCAGCGACAGGTCATAGAGTTCCACCGGACCTTTAAACATCGGCTTACGTATGCCTTTCCACTTCCCCCAACGGACGGCCTGGGCCGAGCCGTGCTCGTAGAATTCCCAGTAGAGAAAATCATGATTCCGCTGGCCGCCGGTCTCGCCGACGAGCGTGGGGAGGAAGCTGACTGAATCGATGTCCGATGGCGCGTCTGCACCGGTCAACTCGGCGAGCGTGGCCATCAGGTCGCCGAAGTAGCCGATGTGGTCGGAGACACGGCCGGGCTGGATCCTCGCCGGCCACCGGGCGATCATCGGGACACGGATGCCGCCTTCGTACAAGTCGCGCTTCATGCCGCGGTGCGGCCCCGAGGGGTCGAAGAGCAGCGGATTGTTACCGCCCTCCATGTGAGGCCCGTTGTCGGACGCGAATATCACAAGCGTGTTGTCGCCCACTCCGAGGTCGTGCAGCTTGTCCAGCAAACGGCCGATGTCGCGATCCATGCGGGTGATCATGGCCGCCTGCCCTTTGTCGGGATCGGGCCAGTCCTCGCCGGCGTAGATTCCGTGATCCGGAACTTCCTGGCCATCGCCGGTTCCGCGCGTGCCTTCATTATTGGCGTGAGGAATGGTGAACGGCAGGTAAAGGAAGAAGGGCTCGTCGTGGTTGGCCTCAACCCACGCCAGGGCCTCCTTCACCAAAAGGTCGTGCGAGTATTCGTTGCGCACG
This sequence comes from uncultured Solibacteraceae bacterium, assembly GCA_964385765.1. Classification (GTDB taxonomy): domain Bacteria; phylum Acidobacteriota; class Terriglobia; order Bryobacterales; family Bryobacteraceae; genus CAWELS01. The sequence goes on along the minus strand of CAYLSS010000701.1, from coordinate 978 downwards.
GTCGCCCAGCCACCCTGGAAACCGCCATAGGCGCGGGGCACGCGCTCGACCACGTTGTCCAACTCGACCTTCTCCCTGTCGCGCCAGAGAAAGGCCGGGTGGTAGTTGTGAGCGTGTACCTGGTTCAGATAACCGAAGAACTTGTCGAAGCCCTGACTGAGCGGGTGGCCAGGCTGGTTCATCTCGCCGAGGCCCCACTTTCCGATTAGGGCGGTGGAGTAGCCGGCCGACTTCAGGATCTCGGCGACAGTCACATCCTCGTCGCGCAGGGACTGGACGATCATATTTTGGCCACCGGCGTTTCCGCGGACATGGGCATGCCCCAGGTGCCGCCCCGTCATCAGAACGCACCGCGACGGCGCGCAGACGGTTGCCCCCGCATAGAACTGGGTGAATCGCAGTCCTTCGGCGGCCATCCGATCGAGGCGGGGCGTTTGGATGAGTTCTTGACCGTAGGAACCGAGCTCGCCGTAGCCGAGATCGTCGGCGAGGATGAAAACGATGTTGGGCCGTGCGGCGGCGCCGAGCGAGCAGGTTAGAACCAGGACGAGACCGGCCAGGACGAATGCTTTCGAGAATTCGCTGAGTTTCATACTAATCTTTCTATCGCGTTTCCACGGTCGCGGGTGTTGGGCGCCGGCCGTTCGAGCTGCTTGTTGTGCCCTCTAAACCTCCAGTTTCCAGGGCGCGCGGTACGGACGCAAGACCATTGCGTCCGCCTTTGGGTCGTCCACGATTCCCTGCTTCGCGGCGTCCCACCGAATGGCGCGCCCCACCTCCCAGGAGATATTCATCAGATGGCCGACCGCGGTCGCATTGTGGAGCGTCTCCGGCGTGGCGTTCGGCTGCTTGCGGCCGCGCAGGTTTGTCAGGAACGAAGCGAAATGGTTGAACCGGTCATCGAGGGCAGCAACCGTCTCTTCAGGCCTCACCAGGGAGCCCTCGGCAACGGGCTTCTCGCCGCGGTGTATGTCTTCG
>CAYLSS010000700.1:0-3374 GCA_964385765.1 uncultured Solibacteraceae bacterium | reverse complement strand
CGCAGGTTCGAGTCCTGCCGCGCCTGCCACTCAACCTCTTTGCTTTCGACGCTTCGCTCACGAATGGCCTCTGCCCGCTCGCATGAGTGGCGAGGCTTGCCCAAGTGCCGGCCCGTTCGCTTGCACGAGCGTTATCGTCTCATTCGACGACCGCCTCCAGCAGTAACGGCTTTTCTCTGTTCAGGCTCGCCTCGAGCCGGGCTTCCAGTTCGCGGGCGTCTTCCACTCGCGCCGCCTCCACGCCGAAGCCATGCGCGAGCGTGACGTAATCAATCGCCGGATCGCTCAGGTCAAGGCTCTCATAGCGGCCCTGGAGCGCCTGGGGCAGTTTCATGGCGTCGCTGCAGGTCTTGAGAATTCGATACTCGGAATTGTTGGCGACAACGAAGACGACCGGAATGCGATAGCGGGCCGCGGTCCAGAGTCCTTGAATGCCATACAACGCCGATCCATCGCCAATCAGGGCCAGCGCCACGCGTTCGGGCCAAGCGAGCTTGACCCCGAGCGCGCATCCCATACCCCAGCCCAGCGCCCAGCCCCGGTGGCTGAAATGGCCGGTGGGGTCATGCGGGACACCGAGCCGGGCGAGCAGATTCCGGTTGGTGGTCGGCGCTTCCTCAATGAATGCGGCGTCGGGCGGCAGAACCCGGGCAAGCGATGCGATCAGGGCCTCGGCGGCCATGGGCCGGCGTCCCCTCTCCTGCTCGATCTCCGAGCGCAGCCGCTCCAGTTCGCGCTCGCGCCATCGTCCGATTTCCCCTCTGCGCTCCAGGGCGCGCTGCGAGGGCTCCCATTTCACGCAAGCATCAACCCTTGTACTCAGCTCATCGAGCGCCACGCGCATGTCACCGGCTATCCCGACATCCACCGGATAATTCTTTGCGATCTCCCGGCTGTTGATATCGATCTGGATCAATCGACACCCGTCGGAAATCGGATTTGCGGGCTCGTGGTAAATGTATTGGCGCAAAAAGTCCATGCCGGCGACCACGATGACGTCATGGCGTTCGAGCTGCCGCCGTATTTCCGGAGAGAACAACCCCAGCCCACCGGCATAAAGCGGGTGGTCGGCGGCGATCGGCAGCCGGCCGTAGGAACCCTGGTAGTCCGAATAGACGGGTGCACCGGCGCTTTCGGCAAGCCTGGCAAGAGCATCGCAGGCGCCGTACTCGGTGACGCGGCTGCCGGCCAGGACCACCGGACGCTGGGCTTCGAGCAGCAGCTTTGCCGCGCGGTCGAGAGCCTCGGCCGGGGGACGGCACTGGTGGTTTGAGAGCGAGGCCGGACGAAGGTCGGGATCCTCCGTCGTCTCCGCCTGAAGGTCGACCGGGAGGGACAGAAAGACGGGTCCGGTGGGCGGTGTCAGGGCCTCCTGGACGGCTCGCCGGACGTATCGGGACATGTCTTCAACGCGCTGGACTTCGGCGGACCACTTGGTCCACGGGCGGGTCACGGCGATCAAATCACCATCCAGCACCGGCTCTTCGGCGCGCAGGCGGCGATCTTGCTGCCCGGCCGTCAGGATGAGAGGCGATCCCGAGCACCAGGCATTGTAGAGCATGCCCATCGCGTTGCCGACACCGCAAGAAACATGCACGTTGACCACGCCGGGGGTCCGCGACGCCTGCGCGTAGCCGTCGGCCATGGCCATGGCGGGAATCTCGTGCGCGGCAAGAATATAGTCGAGCGGGGCGCCGCCGACGAGAGCGTCCATCAGCGGCAGTTCGGTCGAGCCCGGATTGCCGAACAGATACTTGACACCGCTCGCGGCCAGCACTTCACAAAAGATCTGAGCACCGGAATAGGTCATTATGGAGCGCTAACGCTCCATTGTCGCAAACGCCTGCCGGAGGGGACATTGGAGATTCTGCCGGGGACACAAAGAAACCCCAGGCCGGCGCTTCCGCGGGCCTGGGGCGCTATCAGACATTCGTCCGGACTACCACAAGAACTTCAGTCCGAGCTGGATGGTTCGACCTTGGCCGGCCGTAAGGATTCGTCCAAAGCGATTGTCGGTGAGGTTCGTCACCGGACTACCGAAATTGGCGTGATTTAAAAGGTTGAAGAACTCGGCCCGGAACTGGAACCGCGTTGCTTCGGTGACGGCGATGTTCTTCAGGATGGCGATATCCTCGCTCACCGAGGCCGGACCCGACAGAATGCCGCGACCGGAGGTGCCGACTCCACCCGGCGGAGGCGTCGCGAACGCGCCGGCGTTAAAGAACTCGCGGAGCATATCGTCGCGTGATGCATGGCTCCGGCTGGGATCGGCGAGGATGTCCGCGCGCGCATTGCAGCCGGTCCCGTTGAGGGCCGTGTCCTGACCGGAGCCGAAGCTCAGGGGTGCGCCGCTCTGTATGGAGGCGATCCCGGTGAATGACCAGCCCCCCAGGAGCCGCCCGGTCAGTCCTCTTTGAGCGCTATAGATCTGCGGGCTCCAGACGCCGGAGAACACGAAGGCATGACGGCGATCCCAGCTTGACCGGCCAGAATCATGGTCCGGGTTGTTCGGATCCGTCAAGCACCCGCCCAGGGTGATGGTCGAGGTGTTGTCGAGCGACTTCGACAGCACATAGGAGGTGTCGAACTGGAAGCCGTTCGAGAACCGCTTCCGGAACTGCACCTGTGCACTGTGGAACGTACTATCGCCGAAGTTATCGAGGAAGAGTCCGTTGACACCGTGGATGCCCGGCAGGAACGGAGCGCGTTCCTCGATATTGGCGCGCGTCGAGAGCGGGTTCCCCTCGGCGTCGGTGCCAGGAATGAACTCCGCGGCGTTGAACGGGCGGAACGCCAGCAGGTCCGAGCCATCGCGACCGATGTAGGACAGCGTCAGCACGTAGTTCCTGCCGAGCTGCCGGTCAATCGCGAAGCTCCAGTTTTGGACCATGGTGGTCTCGAAATCGGTGGGCTGCGGACCCCAGAGACCGTTCACAGGCAAGGTGAACGTGAATTCGTCGGGAGAAGCCGAGACAGGCAGGGGCTGCGCGCCGATCGAGCCGAACGGATCTGACAGAAGCCCGTCGCGGAAGGTTCGGCTTCCGACCGTGAAGGGCGGGTTCACCTGTGCCAGCGTGTCCCCGTTCGCGGTTTCGTAAAAGATTCCCCAGGCCGCCCGGACAGCGGTCTTGCCATCGCCGAAAACATCCCAGGCAAAGCCCAGCCGGGGAGCGAAGTTGTCCTTGTCCATCTCGATGAGACCGCGAGGAATCTCCTCACCGTTCGGAGCGGTGTCTCCCGGGAACAGCATGCCCGGGGGCGCCTGAGGGATCACCCGGGACTGAGCCGATTCGTCCAGGACCACCTTGTTCAAGCGATCGAACTTTTCGACCCAAGGCGTGGGCAGTTCCCAGCGCAGACCGAGATTCAGTGTC
>CAYLSS010000699.1:0-3375 GCA_964385765.1 uncultured Solibacteraceae bacterium | reverse complement strand
ACCATCGAGGTGCTCAGCCGCCAGTATCTCAACTTCTACCCCGAAAGCTTCCGCGGCAATCCTCCGCCACACGTGGCCGCCCGCAAGGAGGTCAAAATGTACCTGCCCCGTAATGACAACGACGCCGTGGAAGCCCACATCAAAAACTGGATCATGGCTATTCGCGGCAAGGCGGATCTGGTCGCTCCCGTCGAAGCCGGCCAGGGGGCGGCTATCAGCGGACATATGGCGACGCTCTCTTACCGGAACGGCAAGAAGATCGAGTGGGACAACTCGGCGCGCAAATACAGCTTCGTTTAGGCGGGGCCTTCTCCGCGCGGGCGGGGAGTCGGCGGGTCCGTTGATGGCCCCGCCTTGTACCGGTTCGGTGTGCTCCCGGCCGGCCGCCGAAACTCCCAATGAGCACATCTGATAAGATCTGAAACCGCGGCCCAAGACGGGTTCGCGGTTTCACTCTATATGGAGGTACGGGAATGATCATTGTCGCCGCGATTCTGGCGATCTTTGTCTATGGGGCCATCGCCGCAATGCTCGGCACTCTGCTGCCCGCGTTGTCTCTGACGTTCAATCTGACGCCGGCCCAAAACGGCTACATTGCCCTGGCTCAGGGGCTTGGACTCGCCATCGCATCGGTTTCGGTGGGTCCCCTCATTGACAACAAGGGCAAGAAAACCGGTTTGTTGCTCGGTTTGGCGCTGATCGCCGCTGGCCTCTTCGTGCTGCCGAACTCCACCGGGTACCTGATGATCATCGCCTGTTTCTTCACGCTCGGCATAGGCGGCGGGATCCTCGTCACGGGCGCGAACACCTTAGTCAGCGATGTCGGCGAGTCGCGACGCGCGACGCTCATGAACTTCTTGAACCTCTTCTTCGGCTTGGGCGGTTTGGCCACTCCATTCGTCGCCGCCAATCTCCTGGCCGGAGATCCCTACACTCTCTGCTACCTGACAGCGATACTGACCGTCATTACCTGGGTCGTGCATCTGATCGCTCCCATTCCCCCGCCGACCGGAGAGCGAGGATTCCAGTTCTCGGAAGCCGGCACTCTCTTTAGCCGGCCCGCGCTCTGGCTGCTATCGGCATTCCTGTTCCTCTATGTCGCCTGCGAAGTCGGTGTCTGGAACTGGCTCCCTCGCCACTTGCAAGCCCAGGGTGTTCCTCCTACCGAATCGCTCAATATCCTTTCGCTGGGTTTTGCGCTCGGATTGCTCATCGGTCGCGTGCTGGTTGCTCCAATTCTCATCAAGATCAAGCCGGAGACCGTCACGCTCTTCGCCGCCGTGCTGATGGCCATTACCACTTTCATCATGCTCCAGTTCCCCGATCCCAAGACTGCCTGGATTATGGTTTTCTGCGCCGGACTGGCCATGGCCCCGGTCTTCCCCACTACCCTGGCAATGGTCGGAGACGTCTTCGTCAAGGCGACTGCGACCGCGATGGGCCTGGTCATCACCTTCGGCTGGATCGGCCTTACGGTCAGTTCCCCGATCATCGGCGGCATTGCGGGAGACGATCCCAAGGGCCTCCGGACCGGACTCCTCGTTCTTCCGCTGTTCTCGGTGGCGATGATCGTCATCAACCTGATGCTGCGTCCCGCGCTGGCCAAGGAAAAGGCGAGCCTCTGACCGCCAAAGATGTCGATCGACCCGGCGTTTGCGATCAACCGTGCTCTTAGCGAGCGCCTGCGAAACCTCGTGGAGGCCGGTGACGCGACCGCCTCCACGCCGCTAGCGGCCGACGTGGAATTCGAAGTCTTCGCCACGCCGGGCGCCAGCCGGAAACCCGATGCCCTCGTGGACGTCGTCATCACGGTCAACGAGGTCAACGATAAACACGGCACCGGCCCCCTCGTGAAGCGTGTCTTCGGCGAACGCCGCAACGTCTTCAGCATCCGCTCGCAGAATGATTGGGGCGATCACGAGTTCGGTGACTGGAGCGTCTGCATCCCCCAGCGGGACCGATCCAGGCCCGAATGCTACCGGCGGGCGTTGACGGCGATCGGCAATCGCCGCATCGGACAGATCCTCTCCATTCCCTTCCTCCCCGACGAGATCATCACCGCCATCGCCCTCCGCGACGGCTGCCGGGCCGCACTGGCCAACTGGCTCATGGACGACCAGAATGTCGCCGCCAATACGGTCGGCGACCATCTGATGGCCGAATACCTCGAAAAGTGCGACATCCGCTTCTTCACCCATGCCGAGCTGCGCGACGCCTACCAGCAAAAGTTCGGACTGCGATCCTATATTCTGCCGGCCGTCGTTCCGTCCGCCCTCGTGGCCACCGAACTCGTGCCTCCGCCTCAGCAGACTACCCGCGGCGCCCTCTTCGGCAGTTTTTGGGACCAGAGCTGGTTTGACCGCACCTGTGACGCTCTCGCCGGCAGCCACTTCCAAACCGACTGGTTCGGCAACAACAAGTCCCCGTGGCTGAAATTCCCGCCCGAGGACCTGGAGCGCGCCGGCATCCGCGCCATGGGCCTGGTGCCCGAACCAACCGTGGCGCGGCAACTCCGCGACTATCCCTTCGTCGTTGTGCCCGCCGGCACGCTCGAGACTGCTGAAAACAATACCGGCGTGGCGCGCCTCAGCCTCCCCGGCCGAATCCTGTTCGCCGTCGCCGTATCCCACACCCCGGTCCTCATCATCGGAAGCCCCGAGACTTGCGGTGCGCGCGTTGTGCGACACTTTCGCATCGGCGAGGTCGTGCCCTATGACCCTGCGGCCATCTCCGAGGCCGTCGCCCGCCTGACCGATCCGGCCTGCCAGCTTCAGCTCCGAAGCAACGCAGCCGCCATCGCCGAAAGTCTCTCCGACAAGGGCGTCGGCGCCTGGCTGCGAGAGTCGATCGAACTCGGCCGCCCTGCCGACGATCGCTTCGAGCGCCTCTTCGAGGGCTATGAGACCTCCGATGCGCTCGCACCGCTCGGCATCCAGCCCGTGAGGCGCCCCTGATGAGCTATCAATACGATCCAGCCTTCCAAACCAACGATGAGCTGGCCAGGGAGCTGCTGTCACTGACCGAAGAGGAGACCGTCGCGGACCCTTTGACGCTTCCCGTCACCGGGACCCGGCAGCGCATGCAGCTTCCCTTGGCCAACGCCGACGCGATCGTCGCCCACATCGAAGTCAACCAAAAGCACGGCGTCGGCGTGCTTCTGGAACGGCTGTTCGGCCGCTATTCGAACATCCTTTCAATTCGTTCGGAGAACCACTTCGGCGGCCGCCAGCAATTCGGCGATCTCGATCTGTGTATCTCCCACCCCAACCCGGCCCCCGCCGCCGTATCGGCGGCAGTGCGAGAGGCGATCGGCGACAACACGGTGGCGCGCATCATTTGTGTGCCCTACTACGCGGACGACGTTCGGAACGCCCT
>CAYLSS010000698.1:0-3377 GCA_964385765.1 uncultured Solibacteraceae bacterium | reverse complement strand
CCAATCCCGTCGAAACCGTTACGCCCCCGGGATCTATTTCCATCATACCACCGGACTTCCACAAACACCGGCCGCCATCCGCACTCAACGCATACGTTTTTGATTGCACGTCAGAATTCGTTAGCATGAGGAAGTAGCGTCGCCCGATGCCAGACACCGTCATCAAGCCAGAAATCTACACAACCAGTGAAGAAGAGCTCACTCCTCTCTACAACGTCGTTCTACTCGACGACGATGAGCACACCTATGACTACGTCATCGAAATGCTCCAGAAACTGTTCTTGATGAGCGCCGGCGAGGCATTCGACCATGCCGTCGAGGTCGACACCACGGGCCGGACCATCGTGCTTACCTGTGAACTCCTTCAGGCCGAGTTTGCCCGAGACCAGATCCATTCCTACGGGGCCGACTGGCGAATGCCGAACTGCAAGGGTTCGATGTCGGCTATCGTCGAACCGGTCGGAAGCACTCCGCGGGCGACGGAATAAAAATCCTGGTTTCAGGCCGACCTGAACCGGGCCACGGCTTCCTCATCGAGTTCGACGCCCAAGCCCGGTGCATCCAATGGCTTCAGGAAACCGTCCTCCGCTCTCAGTTTTTCCCGGGTGACGAATTCACGCAGGTTGGTTTCCTCCTCGGCCACAAACTCGCAGATCAGCGCGTTCGGGATGGAGTTCAGCCAGTGGAGGGCGGCGGCTACATTGATGTAGGTGGTGAAGCCATGATTCGCCACCGGGAGACCCCGATCCCAGGCCAGGGCGGCGATCTTGACGGCTTCGGTGAACCCTCCGCAGCGTGTGAGGTCGACCTGGACGACATCGATCCGGCCGCGGTCCATGAGCTCGAGAAATGAGGCCCGGCTGCTTTCCTCCTCGCCGGCGGCGATGCGAACCGGCGTAGCCTCGGCGAGGCGCCGATAGCCCTCGTAGTCATCGGGCCGCAGCGGCTCTTCGAGCCAGAAGATGTCGTAGTCGGCAAAGGCGTTGGCGCGCTTCAGTGCTGTCTTGGAGTCCCAGACGAGCCCGGCGTCGATCAGCAGGTCCCCATCCTCGCCGACTCCCTTCCGTCCCTCGCGAACCAAAGCGATATCGGTCTTCGCGTCTTGGCCCATCGGGTCCCACCCGAACTTAATGGCGCTGAAGCCCCGGTCGCGGTAGCGTTGGGCCAGTTCCCGGGTCTTTTCCGGTGTCTCGCCGAACAGCGAGCTGGCATAGCACCGGATCTTATCGTGAAAACCGCCGCCCAGGAGCTTCCAGATCGGCAGGCCGAGGGCCTTGCCCTTGATGTCCCATAGCGCGATATCGATGCCGCTGATGGCATGGAGGCCTGCGCCCCGTCGACCGCCGTAAATGTTCGCCCGGTACATCTTGTGCCAGAGTCGCTCGGTCTCGAAAGGATCCTCGCCGATGACGACCTCCGCGAGGCCCGTGGCCGTGGTGTGCGAAAACGGTCCCTCGATGGCTCCCTTCACGGCCAGGGGGTTGGAGTCCACCTCGCCGATTCCGGTGATCCCGGCGTCGGTCTCTACCCGAACGACGAGCGCGTCCTGACCGCTGTCGCATAGTTCGCGAACCTCGGCTTGCCGCAGATAGATCGCTTCGACATTGGTGATTTTCATCTGTCCCCACAGTGTAGCCAGACGGGCCGGTACAATCGAGGTGCGGAACAGGCTCGACCACCGGAAGAGCGTCGGTCGCAAGCGGCCGGCGCCGGTTGTTCCGGCCGACTGATTTTTGCTACAAGAGAAGGTTCCGGAGAGATTGCAATCGTCAGGGTTTTCATCCTCGCCAGTTCGAGTTCGGGCAACGCCGCTTTCATCGGCACCGAACGGACCCGCATCCTCATCGATGCCGGGTTGAGCCGGAAAGCCACCTTCGAGCGGCTACAGGCCATCGGTGAGGATCCGGGCGCCATCAGCGCCATTCTCATCTCTCACGAGCATTCTGACCACGTGTCCAGTCTGGCGACCATCGCCAAAGGAATCGACAAGCTCAACCCGTCGCGCCGGCTACCGATCTACATGTCCTATTTGACCGGGCCGACAATCGAGTGGGCGAACTACGTGCCGAACCTGCAGGAATTCCTGGCCGGCAGCCGTTTCATGATCGGGGACATCGAAGTGCAGACCTTCACCACGCCCCATGACGCGGCTGATCCCGTAGGCTTCTGCTTCAAGGCCGCCGGCCGCCGCGTGGGCCTGGTGACTGACCTCGGCTACATCCCGGATTCCGTCAGGTTCCACCTTTGCGGAGCTGATTTCCTGATCCTTGAATCCAACCACGACGTCGAGATGCTCAAGGTCGGACCGTATCCCTGGCAGGTGAAGCAGCGTGTGATGAGCCGCAAGGGACACCTCTCGAATGACCTCGCCTCGGAGTTCATTGCCGCCGAGTTGGCCGACAGTGTGCAAACCCTCGTGCTGGGTCATCTGAGCGAGCACAACAACCATCCGGAGATCGCCCGCGTGACAGCGCAGCACGCGCTCGACCGGCGCGGCGTGGCGACTCGACTGGTGGTAGCCGAGCCCCGGCGGCCAACCAAGGTCTTCGAATTCGAATGAACGGCAAAGGATCATGATCGAACGCTATACGCGCCCCGAGATGGGCGCCACATGGAGCCTGGAGAACAAGTACCTCCAGTGGCTCGAGGTTGAATTGGCCGCCAGCGAAACGCTCGCCGAAATGGGCGATGTGCCCGAGGACGCAGCCCGGCGGCTCCGCGAACACGCGAGCTTTACCGTCGAGCGAATTCTCGAGATCGAGGAGACCGTCAAGCACGACGTCATCGCTTTCAATACCGCCATCGCCGAATCGATGGAGGCCGCCGGAGTTGGCGATGCGTCGCGATGGTTTCACTACGGCCTCACATCGAACGATGTGGTGGACACCGCCCAGGCCCTCCAGACCAAGCAGGCCTCGGCGCTCATCCGGAATCGCCTGGACGAGTTACTCGACGCTCTCAAACAGCGCGCCTTCCAATTCAAGGACACCCCGCAAGCCGGCCGCAGCCATGGAGTTCATGCCGAGCCCGTCACGTTCGGCCTCAAGTTCGCGATCTGGTACGACGAGCTGCTCCGGAACAGAAAGCGCTTCGCCGAGGCCGCCGAGGAAATGCGCGTGGGGAAGATGTCCGGCGCGGTGGGCACCTTCGGGCACATCAGCCCGGATGCCGAAGAAGGTATCTGCCGCCGGCTCGGCCTGCGGGCCGCGCCCATCACCAACCAGGTGATCTCCCGCGACCGTCATGCCGCCTACTGTGCCGTCCTCGCCCTCATCGCCGCCACGCTCGAGAAGATCGCCCTCGAAGTACGGCATGTGCAGCGCACCGAGGTCCGGGAGGCGGACGAGCCGTTCGGGAAAGGACAGAACGGCAGTTCG
>CAYLSS010000697.1:0-3379 GCA_964385765.1 uncultured Solibacteraceae bacterium | reverse complement strand
AAACGGAACGATTTGGTGGATCCAAAGTGTCTATGTCGCCCCGGAATTCCGCCGCCAGGGTGTGTTTCGCCGGCTGTATGATCAAATTCTCATCCACGCCAGGGCGGACGCCGGCGTTTGCGGCATTCGTCTCTATGTCGAAAACGAGAACCTCCGCGCTCAACGCACCTACCAGCACATGGGCATGCGCCCGACACCGTATGGCGTCTACGAGATCGACTTTGTCCTCAACCGATCCTCCGTTTGACTGCCCCCCGCCGGATGCCGCCCAACTCCGGCTACTCGGTCGCGAATTCGAAGGTACCGCCTACCTGCGGGCGCGCCTCGGTCCTCGCCGAGCTCATATAGTCCGCCAGTTCGGCGGCGACCCGCGGATGATCCGCCGCGATATTGTTTCTCTCGCCGATGTCTTCCTCCAGGTTATACAGCTCCAGCGGAGCTCCCGGCGATGGAATCACCGCTTTCCACTCCCCGCCGCGGGCCGCCTGTTGCATGGAGTCCGGATCGAGAGCTCCCAGCGTCCGGCTGAACCGGTGATGCTCCCAATAGAGATGCTCGTGGACCGGCTGCGAACTCCCGATGATGACCGGCAGCACGGAAACCCCGTCGATTTGATCGGGGGCGCTCACGCCGGCGATCTCGGCGGCCGTCGGCATGAAGTCCCAGAAAGCCCAGGGAACATCCGATACCCGCCCTGCATCGGTCTTGCCCGCCCAGCGGACCATCATCGGAACTCGTATGCCGCCTTCATAGACGTCCCCTTTGTAGCCCCGCAACGGCCCGTTGCAGTCAAAGAACTCGTCGCGCGACTGGGTGCCGCCGTTGTCGGAGTTGACAAACACGATCGTGTCCTCTTCGAGGCCCAACTCCCGCAAGACCTCGAGCATCCGGCCAATCTGGCGGTCGGCGCGGGTCACCATCGCGGCATAATTCTTCTCCACCTCAGGCCAATCCTTGTCCGTGTATGGCGCGTTGTCGGGCACCTCGTAACGTCCATGAGGCAGGGTGTAGGCGCCGTACAGGAAGAAGGGCCTATCGCGGTGACGCCGGACGAATTCGACGGACTCTTCAAAGATAATGTCGGCGCTGTATTGCTCCTGTCCGTCCCCCGCATTTCCCGGCAGCAGGTACTTCTCCCCGTTCTTCCACAAGAATTCCGGATAGTAGCTGTGCGCATGGATCTGATGCAGGTAGCCGAAACTCTCGTCAAATCCTTGCCGTTGCGGCTCTCCCGTGGTGTGAGCGTCGCCCAGGCCCCATTTGCCGAAGACGCCCGTGGTGTAGCCGGCTTGCTGGAGCACCTCGCCGACAGTGATGTCCTCCGGGAGAATCGGCGCCGTCCCGGCGTTGGCCCGAACCGAAGTATGACCGGTATGCCGCCCGGTCATGAGCACGCTGCGCGATGGAGCGCACACCGCTCCTCCCGCATAGCAATCGGTAAACCGAAGACTCTCGGCCGCCAGCCGGTCCACGTTGGGGGTTTGAATCTTCTCTCCTCCGTAGCAGCCGAAGTCGGCATAGCCAAGATCGTCCAGCATCAGGAAAACAATGTTCGGCGGCCTCTCCGGAGCTTCCAGGCGCCCCGAACCACAACTGCTAGCAGCCAGGCTCGAAGCCAGGGCCGCTCCCTGAGCCAGGAATCCGCGTCGCGTTAGATCACGAGACATTCGCACCTCCATCGGTTCGACCTAACACCATACCCCGTTTTGCGACGGCTTGCTTGGTCTACTCCACCGATGTCTGCGCCGCGAGAACCGATTCGATCACCGAAACGATTCGCTCCATGCGATACGGCTTTACCACATAGCCCGCCGCACCATTGTTCAGCGCCTCGCGGACCGTCTTCTCACGACTGACCGAGGTCGCCATCACCACCCGGGCGGAAGGGTCCTGACTGACAATCTGCTGCAGCGCCTCGATGCCATCGATTCCAGGCATGCTGATATCCATCAGAACTACATCGGGCCGGTGAGCGCGATAGGCCTCCACCGCGCTTTCGCCGGTCTCGGCTTCGGCGATCACTTCATGCCCGGCATCGATGAGCATGCTCCTCAACACTCGCCGGGCAATCATTGCGTCGTCAACAATCATCACTCGCGCCATGTATCCTCTCCGCGTTCTCTATTTGACCGCTTTCGTCCTTACAATCAAGCCTGATCGAACCGAAAGAGGCCGCAAATCCCCAATCTTTCTCGCCGCTCGAGCAAGGTTCTGCCTAAGAGCCGAACCTGACCACAGCAGAGAAGCGATTTCGATCCGTTTGGCTTGCGAAGCACGCCATCAGGCAGTCGGAGGGTGGTGTCACCGACGGATTCACTACATGCCATATCGGCAGTCGAACCCCAAAATTCCAGTCAAGCTCGGCAGAGACGCAATGCCCATCAACTTTCGTCCCACCGCGCCCGATCGACAAATGTCGACGGTTCGTAGGTCAAGCCTTTTTCCAGGCGCTTGGCTTCGCGCGTGCTCGTCCACAGCAGTAGGGGACCTAGCAACGCGCTCGCCAGCCGCGACGCCGCTCCGAACTCGACCTGCAGGTCGAGCCGCAAGCGACGGATCTGTTGGCTCACCGAGTCATTGGTCTTCTTGAACTGCCGCTCCATCGCCCACAGGGCCCCTCCATAAACCCGTTTTAGCATGGCCATGTCGCGAGCGAAGCGGCGCTGGATACGTTTCTCGGGATGGTCGTGGTAGCGGCGCCACCCGGCCAAGGTTGTCCGGCAAATCCGGAACAGACTTGGTCCGTTGCGCTCGAAATCCCTCCAGAAGGCCCAGTCCAGGATCTTCTTCGATTCGTCCCGGCTGATCGCACCATGGTCGAAGTTGAACTTGTATTGTCCATGGATATCGGCCAGGTCCACGTCGATCAACCGTCCCTCGCTCTCCATCTGCTGGTACAACGGCGTGCCCGGAACCGGCGTGTAGAGCATGAACTGATGGAAGTCTGTCTCATGCGAGATCGCGTATTCGATCTCGTCATGGATGTTCTCCGGCGTATGGTGCTCCAGGCCGACAATGCTCGACCCGAGCATCCGGATGCCATGCTCGCGGAGCTCGCGCGCCAGCGCGATGGTGTCAGTGCCGTTGAGCTTGCCGTAGCTCGACCGCGGCGACTCCAGACCGAGCCAGACCCACGAGATGCCGAGCTCCACCAACTCCGTCATCGTGTACTTGCGGATGGCGTTCGCCGAGGAAAAAACGTACAACTCCCACGATTTGTCGTGCTTCCGCATCCGATCGAGCAGCTCCATGGCCCGCGGCCGCTGCAGCAGAAAGTTCTCGTCCATCACGAAGAAGGCATTGACTCCAAGCTTCTTCTCCAGGCGGCACATGATCTCGAACAGCTCTTCCCCAGTCTCGAAGAAGTTCTGGATCTTGC
>CAYLSS010000696.1:0-3382 GCA_964385765.1 uncultured Solibacteraceae bacterium | reverse complement strand
ACGGTACCGGCTTCCACTTTGCCCGGCCAGCGAACAATCAAAGGCACGCGAAGGCCGCCTTCGTACATCGAGCCCTTGTAGCCGCGGAGCGGGCCGCTCGCGTTGAAGAACTCCTCCTGGACGTCGTAATTGGACTGCGCGCCGTTGTCGGAGGTGAAGATGAAGACGGTGTTCTCGGCAAGCCCCAGCTCGCCGATCAGATCGGATACTGCACCGACATCGCGGTCGAGGTGCGAGACCATGGCGGCGTAGGTGGCTTTCGGATTTTCCGACACGATGTAGCCTGGACGAGGCTCCTGGCGGGTGGGTGGATCGTCCCAACGGCCCAGGTACTGCTTCAGCGATTCCTCGGGAACCGCCAGCTCGACGTGCGGGATGGTTACCGGGAGGTAGCAGAAGAACGGCCGGTCCTTGTTGGCCCGTATGAAGTCTTTCGCCCGCTCGACGATGACGTCATGCGCATACCGCTCACGCGCGCGACCTTCATTCTCGGGCAGCATCAGCTTTCCGTGATTCTCGGTCAACCAGAAGGGATAGTAGAAGTGACCGTGCACCTGATGAAGATAGCCGACCCACTCTTCAAAGCCCTGCTCGAGCGGATGGCCGGGAGAACCCTCGACCCCGAGACCCCACTTGCCGAATCCGCCGGAGACATAGCCGGCGTCATCCAGAACCTCGGCGAGCGTGATATCTTCGGCTCTCAGCGCGGCGCCGCCGCCGTTGCGCCGGATTGGTGTGTGTCCCCCGTGCAAACCGGTCATCAGAACGCTGCGCGACGGGGCGCAGACCGTTGAGCCGGCATATGCCTGGGTGAATCGCATGCCTTCGCCCGCCAGTCGATCGATGTGGGGGGTTTCGATCTTTTCCTGGCCGTATACGCCTAGGTGCCCGTAGCCGAGATCATCGGCCATCACGAAGACAATGTTGGGCGGACGTTGTTGCTGTTCGGCCGTCGGCTGCGAGCAGCCGGCCGTGAATATTGCAGTCAAAATGAGGCAGAGTCCGTGCGGTCTCATGGAAGCTCATCATATCGGGCTGGGGAACCGGCTGCATGGGGAGACCCCGGAGCAGGTCTTCAGTTCTTCCTCGGCCCACTCCCGCACTTCACGATCAGCGATGTCTGTCGGCGCGTGGAAAGCGCGGGCCTGCTTTAGCCGGAAATCCACTACCGCACCATCACCGCCACCCGCTGCACGGCGTTGTTACCCATGCCCTGGAAGTTCCATGGCGGCTCGATAGGCTGGATGTCGCCAGACTCATCGGTGGCGCGGGCCATCAGCGTGTAGCGTCCGGGCGCGGCGTCCCATTCAATGGACCAGCCGAGCCACGCATGCTCACCGACCGGCGGTTCGAGCCGCGCCTCGTGCCACCTGGCGCCGCCGTCCCAGCTCACCTCAACCCGCGTCACCCGACCGTCGCCGGACCAGGCGCGCCCGGCGAGCTTCACCGGACCCAATTCCAGGAGGCGGGTGCGAGTCAGGAAGTCCGGAATGCCCGGCGGGACCATCAGCGCCCGCACACGCTGCCGCTCAACTGGTATGCCGCCTTCGCCGCCGGCCTGCCGGTAGCGGTACGAACGCATCTGGTAGCCATCGAACTCATGGCTGATTGCATCGATCCGCGCCAGCCACTTGACGCTCGTCATGCCGTACCAGCGAGGAACCACCAGCCGCAGCGGATAGCCGTGCTGCGGCGGAAGCGGCTCGCCATTCATCTCGTAGGCGAGCAGAACGCCGTCGCGCAGGGCTTCGCCGCGCTTCAGGCTGCGCTGGTAGGCCTGGACTTCCCCGCCCTGCACGCCGCGGTCAGCGCCGGTAAACAGTACCTCAATCGCGTCGTCGGGCAGGCCGGTCTCCTCGAGCAACCCGCGAAGCGGCGTTCCGCCCCATTCAGCCGTGCTCACCGCTTCGCCCGACCACGGCTGGCTGATGGGTCTCGGCTTCATGAGCGCCCGCCCGTTGCCGGCGCATTCCATGGTCACCGCCAGCGTCACCTTCGGACGCGCCTTGATTTCTTCGAGATTGAGAGACAGACCCCGCGACACGCGGCCGCCGATCTCAAGACGCCAGTCCCGGCTTTCGACATCGGCCACATCGAAGTGGATCAGCAGGTAATGCATTCCCGCTGGAGTCACAGGGCGGCGGAGCGCTTCGATCGGGACGCCGCGATTGCGAAGCGCTAACCGCACTTCCTGCGGGTAGAGCTTGTCCTCCGGATCAATGCCGCTGCCGTCACCGACCACAGGCATCGCGATGCCGGTGTGCTTGCGGGCATAATCATCGAGAATCTCCCTATGGCGGAAGGCCAGTTCAATCGATCCGATCTCGTCGAGGCGCACCCAGCGTGTCTCGGCAATTTCGGCCCCGTCCGGCTGGACTTTCCCGGTTCCCGCGCGGCCGGCAAAGACCTGCACGACGGCATGAATCTGCTTCTCCTGGATGATCTCGTCGACGGTAGCCACCGGCTGGGCGTCAAACGCGATTCCCAGTTCCTCGCGAACCTCCCGGACTACCGCGCTCGCCGCGGTTTCGTAATCGTCGATGTGACCGCCCGGCAAGCTCCAGTAGCCTTTGAACGGTTCAGTTCCCCGCAGCGCCAGCAGAAACCGGCTCGGGTCACTCGGGTGAAGAATAATAGCGGCTACGGTTGCTTTGGGCATCTCCCAATTACTCTACCCCTGGGGCGGCCTCGTGTCGCGCCATGGCGTCCTTTGCCCGCCGGCCCATTTTCACGGTCCCTCCCGATGAGGCAGGCAGGCTAGAATTGGCGAAGGAGATTTCGCGGTAGACCGGAGTGACGTGCTCGAAGGTCGTCCGGTGTTCTGCGAACCCCACACTGCGGAGAATGCTCCGCAAGCCGAAAGATGACGCCGCGATCCGATCCGAGGAAGAGATGGGAGCGGCGGGAAGCAGAATGAATGATGCGCAAGTTCTTACTCATCTTTTCCTGGATCGCGATCGCGGTGGTCGCGCCGGCGCAGGAGCAGAGCTACACGTTCCTGAGCGACTGGAACAACCATAATGATCGCTGGGTAGAGCGCCAGGACGGCGGCTATATGTTGTACCGCCGCTTGAACGAACGCGCCTTCGAGTTGCTCGAGCAGCGCGATCGCCGGCTCGCTGCCATCAAAACCGCGGCCGGGTGGAGAGAGCGGCGGGAGTACATCCGTGAGACGCTCAATGAGCTGCTGGGTCCATGGCCGGAGAAAACGCCGCTCAATGCCCGGATCACCGGCGTCATCGAGCACGACGCCTACCGGATCGAGAAGGTGGTCTTCGAGTCGCTGCCCGGCTTCCACGTGACCGCCGCGCTATACATTCCCAATGGCGGCGAGCGGCGGCCCGGGGCCCAGCGGCCGTCGGAGGACTCCCTGCTCGTCCAC
>CAYLSS010000695.1:0-3392 GCA_964385765.1 uncultured Solibacteraceae bacterium | reverse complement strand
ACGACACCACGTTCATTATTGCGGCGGATCACGGATTTCACAGCGTCTACGAGCAGGTCAACATCGATCCAGTATTTCGCCGTTCGCCGGTGGCGGGCAAAGTGAAGCTGAGCGGCGGCAACTGGATGATGGCCGTCGAGTTCACGGATAAGTTCGATCGCGCCAAGGATCTGCCGGAGCTGGAGCGTGTGTTCGCGGAGCTCAGGGAGAAGAAGCTCGTCCAGCACATTGTTCGCCCAGAGGAGATGCACGCTCTCGGGCAGCCGCGCTACGAAGAAAGCGAGTACGCCTTCGGCCAGTACTTGCTAATCCCGGACATCGACACGCACCTGGCAGCCGACCCGAATTCCGACTCGACTGACCGGCATCCGAAGAAGGAGCCCTCACACGGCCACGGCTACCTGCCGCGGCATCCGCGCATGTACCCGGCGCTGGTGCTCTCCGGCGCCGGCATCAGAAGCGGTATCACCATCGGCCACACGCACAACATGGACATCGCTCCAACCATCGCCGAACTGCTGGGTTTCGAAATGAAAGACGTATCCGGACGGGTGCTGCGAGAGGCGCTCACGAGGTAACTGCGCTCAGCGGCCTGGAGCCGCGAACGCACGTTCCGCGAAGCTGGACCGCGAGAGCCTCTCCGCCAGAAGGGACTCTTCGGTCTTCGTCAGAGCAAGGCGCGGCGCAAAGCAGCATCCGCAATCGAGGCCTGACCAGCGCAGCATCAGTTTGATGGCCGAAAGGTAGGGGACCTCGAGGGTGATCTCGATCAGTTCGTTCAGCCGGGCCTGCGCCGTCCTTGCGCCTTCCCAATCCCCGGATTGGGCGTTTGCGTAGATGTCGAGCAACAACTCGGGAACGAGATTGTAGAAGCTTCCGATGCCGCCGTCGGCGCCCATCAGGAGGCCGGCCGCCAGCACCTCGTCGTGTCCGTTGAAGACCGTCGCGCCCGTATTCTTCAGCCGGGAGAGGCTGTAGAGATCGAACCCGGTGAACTTGATGCCGGCGACGCCCGGGATTTCCAGCAACTCGCGCTGAGCGGCAAGGCTCGAGATGGCTTGCGAGAAGTGTGGATAGTAGTAGACGATCACCGGCAAGTCCGCGGCCGACGCCAAGTCACTGTAATACTGCCTGACCTCGGGGAAAGAATATTGCCCGAGGGGCGGAAGGCTGCTGATCGCGGAAACACCTGCTTTCGCCGCGTGTTTGGCCAGCCAGACGGCGTCCGCAGTGCGATATGCGCCGACATGGGCGATGACCAACTTTCCGGGCGGTGAATAGCGAACGGCCGCCTCGATGAGCCGCCCGCGGTCGCCGAGCGGCTGCGAGAGGCCCTCCCCCGTATTGCCGCTCACATAGATGCCGTGCACGCCGGCGCTGTAGAGCCGGTCCAACAGCTTCTCGAAAACCGGCGCGACAAACTGCTCATTGTCGTCAATCGGCGTCACGACCGCGGGCAGGATGCCGGCTAGCTTCACTCTGTCTCTCTCCTTGTATGGATAGTCAGCCCTGCCAGGCGCTTGCGGGACGGAAGGAAGAGGCTGACTCCATACCCCACTATGATACAAGTCAGCACGCCTACCACGGCATAAAGGAAGAAATGAATTCCGGTATAGGTCTTAACCCACCAGAGCGTGGCGACGCTGGTCAGGGCCCCAATGAGCGCGCCCGCTCCGGAAGCCCGGCGAGTGAAGATTCCAAGCGCGAAAACGCCGGCGAGCGCTCCGCCAAATAGCCCCATCACTTCCTGGAAGGCGTCCCACAGAGAGTCGATGTTGGCGGTCGCGAGCAGGACAGCGATTGCCGTAGCGGCAGCGCCCAGGAGGGCGGTCAGCCACATGGCAAGCCTCAGGCACGCGGAGTCGGAGACAGACGGACGGAACCGGCGATAAAAGTCAGTCGTGAATGCCGTCGAGACACTATTGAGGCTGCTATCAAGCGTGGACATAGTTGCCGCGAAGACGGCCGCGATGATAAGGCCGGATATGCCGGACGGCAACTGCCGGGCGATGAAGTAAGGGAAGATGGCGTCGGTTTCGACGCCCGGATCGAGGTTCTCAGGGTGCAGCTTATAGAAGACATATAACGCCGTGCCCAGCCCAAACCAGATGACAGTGCCAGGGATGACGAGTGCGGCATTGGTCCAGATAGAGCGTGCCGCGGCCTGCTGATCGCGGGTGGTCAGGTAGCGCTGGACCACGGTCTGATCGGAAGTATACGGCCCGAGGCTGGCGAAGACATTGCCGAGCAGCACGATCCAGAGCGCCGTGGAGCCCAGGTCGCCACTCCAGTTAATTAAATGGAACTTGCTGTCGGCGACGCCGATCGAGACAACGTTGCCTAACCCTCCACTGTCCCAAATGATCAGAGACAAGCTCAGTATTGCACCTCCGAGCAGCACGGCAACCTGAAGAACGTCCGTCCAGATCACGGCTTCGATGCCTCCAATCACGGTGTAGAAGGTGCATAGAACACCCATTACCGCGATGCAGATGAGCACATCGAAGCCGGTGACGGTGGCCAGCGCCAGGGCTGGCAGAAGAAGCACGATTGCCATCCGTCCGACCTGGTAAAGGATGAAGGAGAGGCTGGCGAAAAGCCGTACGGGCAGGTTGAAGCGTCGCTCGAGGTAATCGTAGGCAGTCGTCACTTGAAGCTGGCGAAAAATGGGGAGGTAGCAGTAGATGACGATCGGTGCGACCGCCACGATGGCCACATTCGCCATGAAATAGACCCAGTTTGTTGCGTAGGCCTTGGCCGGGATGGCCATGAAGCTGATTGAGCTGAGTTGGGTTCCGAAGATGCTCAAGCCAGCGGCCCACCAGGGAATGCGGCGGCCAGCGAGAAAGAAGTCGTCGGTGTCACGGCTGCGCCGGGAGAGAAAGAGCCCCATGGCGACCAGCGACGCGAGATACAGCCCCATAGCGATGAAATCCAACCACTGAAACGCACTCCGGGACGGAGAGAGCACACCCGCGAACAGATGCGGCGACCGGTGGCCGGGGCGGTCCTCGCCGCTTGGGATGACGATCGCCTCGCCCCACCGGACAGCGGTGGTGGTGACATGGCTGAACGGCATCTCGCCGGCATTGGTCCAGGTGTCGGTGATGGTGTGGTAGGCGAGGATGTCACGGCGGAAGCCGGGGTGGCGGTCGGGAAGCAGCGCCTGGCGGCCGAAGTGGGTACCGTCATCGCCGCCAAAGACCATGATGTGGGTCTGTCCTTCGGCGACTGCCGGCGCGGCCACGGCGGCTCGGGGCACGTCCGCGATTCGCTCCCAGCCATCGCGCGGCCGGTAGCGATAGGCGTCGGTGAGAAAGCGGCGGGTGGAGTGGTCGCCGGCATCGGCGAGCAACTGCGCTCCCGAAATCAAGTAGACCGCACCGTCCTGT
>CAYLSS010000694.1:0-3403 GCA_964385765.1 uncultured Solibacteraceae bacterium | reverse complement strand
ATTCTGATTGCGGATAAACAGGTACGGATGATCCTCCACCGGATCGTTGGGACCGGCCGGCAGGTTGTAGCTGTTCTCCCAGGGTCGGTTCGAAAGATCCAGATCCCGAACTTCCGGAATCACCTCGCTGGCAAAGACCGGATCGAATGACTCGTTGTTAGCGTCCCAGATCACGACGCTCGGATGATTCCAGTTGTCCCTCATCCACTCGGTGTATTCGTTAATGAGCACGTCCGTCTCGAAGCTCCGCTGGAACAGCCCGGACCAGCTCGGATGCCCCGTCCAGATGAAGTATTCGTTCTGGATCAGCAGACCCGCTTCGTCGGCGATCTCGAACCAGCGCTCCGGCGCCGGCCCGATGCAGAAGCGGAAGGTGTTCCAGTTCATCTTCTTGGGAATCTCGACCAGCAGCTTGCGCACCCACTCCTCCCGCCACGGGAGGTCCCCGCAGTCCGGATCCTCGAAGAAGCGATGCAGCGTGATATTCGATCCCCGCAGAAAATACGGCTCCCCGTTCAGATACGCCCGCCGGGTGGCCGTGTCGAACCGGAATTCGCGCATGCCGAATCGTGTCTCCACGCTGTCGCCGTCCGATGCCGTCTCAAGCACATAGAGAAAAGGATCCTCCGGACTCCACAGCCGGGCCCGCGGGATCGCGATCGGCTCCGTAAGTATCCGTTCCGCGCCGGCCTCCAGATGGATTTCCCGAGGTCGCGTGCCGGTCACCTGCCGCCCATCCTTCCATGTGCGGACCGTGTGCCGGATCTCGTAAGTTCCCGCCTCGCCATGGTTCCGCAACGTTGTCTGGACCAGGATCTCCGATGCCTGGATCCGCGGCGCTACCTGGATGGTCTCGATCACCGGATTGTCGGCCAGGATCACCGAAACGCTGTCGTAGATGCCCGGAGTCCAGAGGTTCTTCTCGAAGTCGTCGCCGGCCGGTATCTCGGGCGGCAGAACGCCCGGATGGGCGCCGATCCGCACAACCACGGTGTTCTCGCCGCTCCAGTTCATGAAATCGGTGATATTGAAGTACCCGGCCGTGAAGCATCCAAGATGCTCCCCTGCCGCCTTTCCGTTTACCCACACCGCCGTGCCGAACTGCGCCTTGTTGACCTTGAGGATCGCCACCGCCCGCCGCTCGGGGACTCGGAACTGCCTCCGGTACCAGAAATAGTTGCGCTCCTGAAGCGAGACGCCGCGTCCCTCGGGCATCGCCGACTCCTGCGCCTTGCCCTTCCGTATGCGATTCGAAATCACCGCCGCGCTGTCGAACCGGTCCACGTCAGCAAACGGAGGCTCAGCCAGGTTCGCCAGCCCGGGTACCGGCGCTCGATGTCGAAACTCCCCCGGCATCGCACCGCCCTCGACCGACTCTGCGACTTCCCACTCCCCGTCAAGAGAGACCGTCACCCGCTCCGCCAAAAGCGGCCCGCCCAACACTGCAAGGAGAAGAGAAACGAGAAGCACGAAAGAGCGCATCGAAACCTCCAACAGACCATCCTATCTTTTTTCCGGTAAGGCAGCCCTCCGGTCCCAGGGGGCGCACCCGTCCTGCGTTCGACGCCAAGTCGGCTGAGCAGACTGCTGCACGGAGAACGGTTTACCCTCACTGCGCATCGGATTTGAAAATCCGATTCCGCCCGTCTGCCCAGTCTGCCCCAGACTTTCTATTGACCTGACGATTCCACAGGTTCAAACTTGCTATAGCTTTTGCCTCATTCGGAGGGGGCGCATGGAAACTTGCTGGAGAAGACCGGGCTTACCCCGCGTGGCGCTTGTCGCGACCGCGGTGATGCTGTTGAGCAGTGTCTACGTACCCGCCTATCCGCAGGCTCCATCAGAACGGATTCCGCCAACCTACGTGCCTGACCTGCGAGGCAAGACCATCAGGCAAGCGGACCTCATACTAAGCGAAGTCGGCCTTGTACGCGGCGCGATTTCGCAAAGACCGTCCGACGAGCCGGCCGGGACGGTCATCGCCCAAAAGCCGATTCCACGGACAGCGGTGCCCCGAGGCACGGCTGTGGATGTGACCCTCGCGTCAAGCGCCCCGACGGTTCCGAATCTGACCGGGCGAACCTTCGAGCAAGCCGAAGAACTTTTAGCCGAGTTCAATCTCCGCTGCGGAGGGTTCTCCGAACGTCCGTCCAGACGGAGGCCCGGGACCGTCATCGATCAGTCTCCCAAGCCCGGGGTCTCAGTGCGGCCGGGCGCCGTGGTCACCGTGGTCCTGGCCGCGCAATCCAGGGTTCAGGTTCCCAATCTGATCGGCCGCACCGTGCGGGAGGCGGACGAGATCTTGAGAGAGGTGGGACTGCAGCAAGGCAGTGTTTCGGAGAGTCCCTCGGACCAGCGGCCCGGGATGGTGATCGATCAGTTTCCCCGACCGGGCGAGCCTGCCGATGCGGGTGTGCAGGTCAACCTTGTTGTGGCGGGACAGCTCATGGTTCCCAATCTGCTCGGCCGCACTGTGCCGCAGGCGGACGAATTGCTCAGTCGCGCGGGATTCCAGCGCGGCACTCTGTCGATGCGGCCGTCCGAGCGCCGACCGGGGACGGTAATCTCCCAATCCCCGGGGCCGGAAACTCCCGCCCAACCCGGCGCCACCGTCGATCTCGTCATTTCGGGTCAACTTACGGTCCCCGACCTTACCGGCCGCAGCGTGGAGCAGGCCGACGAGATCTTGCGGCAGATGAGGCTCCGGCGTGGGAGCCTTTCGGAGCAAGCGTCCGACCGCCAGCCCAGGACGGTGATCGGCCAGTCGCCGCGACCGGGAAGTCGCGCCCAGCCCGGCGCCACCGTCGATCTCGTCGTTGCGGGCCAGCTCACGGTCCCCGACCTCACCGGCCGCAGCCTGGAACAAGCCGGCGAGATCTTGCGCCGAATGAGGCTCCGGCCGGGCGGCGTCTCCGAGCAAACTTCTGACCGTCCGACCCGAACGGTGATCGGTCAGGCCCCGCTGCCCCAGACCCCGGTAGAGCCCGGCGCCACGGTGGACCTGGTGCTGGCCGCGGCTCCAATTCTGGTCCCGGATCTAACAGGCCGCTACGTCAGCCAGGCGGAAGAGATCCTGCGCGAGGTCGGGCTCTATCCTGGCACGGTCCTTCGGCAGCCGTCGCAAGGCCGCCCCGGCACGGTTGTGTCCCAATCGCCGCTGCCCAATACGCCGGCAGGGCCGGGAACGCCTGTGAACCTCGTGGTTGCCGTAGCAACTCAACGTCCGGAGGCAGAGGTCTCCGTTCCAAATCTGTTTGGGCAGACACCGGCCGAAGCCAGCGCCACACTTCGGGAACTGGGACTCAGCCTCGGTTCGATGGGAAACGAATATTCGCCAGAGCCTTACGGCACCATTGTCGGCCAGTCTCCAGAAGCAGGCACCCCGACTCAGCAAGGGGCTGCG
>CAYLSS010000693.1:0-3407 GCA_964385765.1 uncultured Solibacteraceae bacterium | reverse complement strand
AGAAACCGGGGGGGGCACCATGTCTGCTGCGGCTATCTCTTCATCCCGGCGCAGTTTCAAGGCCTGCCGCCGGATGGCGGGTGGAAGCTTTGCTGTTTGTCTGGCCCTGACGGGAACCGCCACGACGGCGGGGGCACGGCCGATCGAGGTTCACGGCTTCGCCGTCGGCGACGCGGAGTTGCCTGCCGGTCAAGAGCGCCGCCTGGGGCATCTTCGGGAGTTGCTTCGATTCCAGCCGAACGCCGTGGTCGAGATCACGGGGTTCACTGATCTGACACCGCATGATCAGGGCAGCAGGGGCAATCGGATGCTGGCTCTGCAGCGAGCCCGGGCCGTCGCCAGGGCACTCACGCCGAGCGACCGGGAGTTGCGGTGGGAGGTGCGCGGAGCCGGCGCCAGACAGCACTACGACGAATCGACAATCGAAGGCCGCAGTAAGAACCGGCGTGTGTCGGTGCGAATTCACCGGGCCGGGGATATGACCGGCGAAAAGGAGGTGGACGAAGAAATCACGGAGCATTTCGCGGCGGTCATTGAGCATTTCCCCGAACTGCTCGACGTGATTATGGATCTGCCAGCACAGGAACGCGGCCGTTTGGCGCCGTTCATCGTGACGCTGCCGGACCCGCTGGAGTCGAACCTCGTGCGTGAGTTCGACCTCTACCTGGCGGCGATGCGGAGGGGTCTGGAACTCGAAGGGAACATTCTGGACCGCAACTTCCTCCCCTGGAAACGCGGACCTCGCGAGGCGGATGGGAGGCCGGAGCCGGACCGAATGTCTCCCGGCTGGCTGATGTTCCGTCCGCGTAGCGATGCTCAGCCCGTGCGGGTGGCGCTCATCGTCGGCGAGTCAGCCATGTGGGGCGTCGACCGGAGGCGCCTGCGATTCGCCATGCAGGCTGCCGCCCTGCTCGGACAGACCGGCGAGCACGAGGTGCTCGGCCCCACTTCGTCGAGTTCCGCGAAGTCTATGAGCGACGAGATGCGCCGCTGGCTCGTCCGCCACCCGGACGCGAGATTTCGGGTGGTCTCGGGCATTGCTTCGGCCGGTAGCAATTCCGCGATCATCGCGGATCCTTCCGGCGCAATTACCTATACCCCCGTGGCCACGAACGATGCCGCGAAGATGAGGGCCGTGGTCGACTACATGCAGCGCCGGCTGAGTATTCGATGCCGGGAGATGGTCCTGTTGACCGAGACATCCGTGTATGGCGGCGCATTCGAAGCCCGTGAATTCCCGCAAAAATACGGATGCGCCGGCGGCGCAAAGGACAGGCCGCTGCTGGTTCCTTTTCCAATGCACGTCTCGCACATCCGCTCGGCTTACGAGGCCGCTAGTGGAGAGCAATCGCCTCGCAGTGATCCAACCGATATCCGGTCGCTCATCCGGCCCTCCGAGAGCCGGCTGGATATCTCTCTTCACGAGAGCGTGTCGGCGGCAGACCCGTTGCCGGTCTTCGCGCCCGAGGTGACCCCTCAGACCTACGATATGGTGATCGGTCGAATCCTGCGCAGCCTGGACCGGCGCCGCACGCGCGCCGTCGGTATCATCGCAACGAACATCAAGGACAAACTCTTCCTCGCGCAACAAATCCACGATCACGCGCCCGGCGTTCGACTCTTTACGTTGCAGCGGGACTTGCTGCTGGCGCACGAGGCAAGCATTGGGGCCGCTCGGGGCATGTTGATCGCCTCCACGCACTCCGGCATGCTGCTCGACGCCGAGAGCAATGTGCACTTGCAGTTCGCCACCGATGGGGTTGAAGGCGTGTTCGAGGCTGCCCGGCTGCTCGTCAATCGAAAGCTCGAGGACGCCTTGCGGCAGCAGAGGGCGGCGCTTGGGGACCCGGTATGGATGAGTGCGGTGGGCCGCGGCGAACTGACGCCGCTTCAGTTTTACCGGATCCGCGAGTCGGGCGGCGGGGGACGTCTCATCATCGCACCCGCGAGTGTGCCGCCGGGGACAACTGAGCATGCGCTACCAAGCGGCGGCTGGCTGCTTGTGGCACTGTTTCTGTTTGCCCCAATGGTGCTGCCACTTGGCCGGCGCATCATCCGGATGCCGAAAGCCGGTAAAGCCGGTAATGAGCAGAGGAGCGAGAGAGATGGCATGTTCACCTTTGCGCTTGCCGTCCCGACGCTAGCCGGTCTTCTCCTCTGGAGTTTCCCCATTCTTTCGCTCCACCTGGAAGCTCAGAACGGCTCAGGAAGCACCGGAGCGTGGAATGTGGCGGGAATGGGTTTCCACCACAGCCTACTGCCGCTCTATGTGCTGGGTTGCATGGTGATCGTCTGGGGATTCCACAAGCCGCTCTCGAAAAACCGCCTCCGGTACCGGACCGTTGCTTTCGTATCCGCCTTTCTGGCTACCGTAGCCCTGGGGATTGTCTGGTTCGCGCTAATCTGTCCCCAGCTATTTGCGGACGCTAAGATGAACTGTTTCGAATGGGTGGCGGTGAGTCTGCTTGGAACCACTTACGATCAACTGCGGTTGTGGGCCAACCGAAGCATGGCGGTCGGCTCCGGTGCGTCATCGCTCTTTGTCCTGATTCTGCTCCTGCTGTTGCCCATCTATTGGGTCCAGATTACACGGTGGCGCATTCGTTTGCGTCGACTCTGTCGAGGATTGGAAATCGTTCAGGGCGCAGCCAGGCGCGACGTTAGCCTGCACCACCTTCGGCGCGGCCTGCGCACCATTGCAATGCTGATTGGGATGCCGTGCTTGTTCCTGTCGATCTATTACGGCGAATTGGATCTTCCGATTCGGACGGTCGACGGCCGGGCCTTCGACATTGTCTGCTGCCTCCTCATGGCGGTCGGCCTGACGCTGGTGATCGAATCCTTTCTCAGAGCCCGCTCCGACAAGGCCCTGCTCGACGGCTACCTTCGGGGGTCCGCTAACCTTCAGCCGGCCGACGCACCGGATCGGATTGGCGTAAACCTGCTGAGCCAGATCTACTGGTCGCTTGGCTTCTCGGTGGCGGGGCTCGTGCTGCTGCTCGTGGTGGTGGATAGCTATCCGTTTCAGCCCGCCCGATTCATCTCGATGTATCTCAACGCGCTGCTAATCGTGGCGGCGGCGTACGCAATCTACGCGGTAACGCAACTGGCGCGCAATAAGACTCTAAACCGGCACTTGGGACGCGAGGAAGCTCCGATGCAGGGGTTCGCCCCCGTCGCCGCACGGCTCGCCCTCTTCGCATTGTTGCCTCTGATTAGTCTGCTGTCGAGCTTCTCGCCGGCCTTCTCGCATTGGCTCGACGTATTCCTGGAGCCGGTGTCGAAACTGCTGTTCTAGCCGGCTGACCTTGAAATAGCCGGCGCGGCAACGTGGCGGTCGAAAGCTCTCATTTCTTCCTCGCGCCGGCCGGGCTCGGCTCTCGCGAGCCTCCTCGGGATAAAGGCTT
>CAYLSS010000692.1:0-3415 GCA_964385765.1 uncultured Solibacteraceae bacterium | reverse complement strand
CGGGCGGTCTCGGCCGCCAAAGGGGAGGTGCGGCTGAGCAACGGGACCGCGTTGTCGGCCGGCCTGGTGGTCAGCGCGGCGGGCGCCTCGGCACCGGAGCTTACGCCGGGTCTCGAAGTCCGCCCCCGCAAAGGACACTTGGCCATCACGGACCGTTATCCGGGCTTCTTGCGCCACCAGCTCATTGAGCTCGGCTATCTGAAGAGCGCGCACGGCACGGCGACAGAATCGGTGGCGTTTAATGTGCAGCCGCGCCCGACTGGCCAGTTGCTGCTCGGCTCCTCACGCCAGTTCGGCGTGGCCGATTCGGCCGTCCACTCCCCGCTGCTCGGCCGGATGATCCGGCGCGCTCTGGAATACATGCCCGGCCTGGGCGCGCTGTCCACCATCCGCACCTGGACCGGCTTCCGCGCCGCCACGCCCGACAAGCAGCCCTTCATCGGCCCGTGGCCCGAAACCGAGGGACTCTGGTTGGCGACGGGGCACGAAGGACTGGGCATCACCACCAGCCTGGGCACGGCGCGGCTGCTGGCGGACTACTACCTGGGGCGCGATGCCGCGATTCCGATTAATCCGTATCTGCCGGAGCGCGCCCGTGGCTGACACGGTCTCGATCACCATCAACGGCAAGCCTGTCCGGGTGGCCGCCGGCAGCAGCGTCGCCGCGGCGGTGCTGGGCGCCGGCGAGTTCGCGTTCCGCCGCTCCGTTACCGGCGAACCGCGTGGGCCCGTTTGCGGCATGGGCATCTGCTTCGAGTGCCGGGTGACGGTGAACGGCCGGCCGCACCAGCGGAGCTGCATGCTGCTGTGCGAGCAGGGAATGGACGTGCGGACGGATGGCGCATAGCGATTCTTTCGAGGTGCTGGTGGTGGGCGCCGGGCCGGCCGGTATGGCGGCGGCCTGTTCGGCCGCGCCGCACGCCGAGCGAGTGGGCGTGGTGGATGACAATCCCGCGCCCGGCGGACAGATCTGGCGCCGTGGCAAGGGTGGATGGATCGAGCGCCTCCGCGCGTCGGCGGCAGAAGTGCTGCTAGAGGCGCAGTTGGTCGATCTTCCCGAGCCGGGCGTCGCACTTCTGGACGGGGGGCGCACTCTTGGCTACCGCAAGCTGATTCTGGCCACCGGCGCCCGCGAGCGGTTCCTTCCCTTTCCCGGCTGGACGCTGCCCAATGTCATGGGTGTCGGGGGACTCCAGACGCTGGTGAAGGGCGGGCTCCCGGTGAAGGGGAAGCGCGTCGTAGTGGCCGGGAGCGGGCCTCTGCTGCTGGCCGTGGCGGCCTACCTGCGCTCCCGCGGCGCGACTATTCTGTTGGTCGCCGAACAAGCGTCTCTCCAAAGTCTGATCCGGTTTGGGCTAAGCCTGACGGTGGAGCCGGGAAAGCTGGCCCAGGCGGTGAGGCTGCGCTGGCAGCTCGGCGGAACTCGCTACCTGACCGGCTGCTGGCCGTTGGCCGCAGAGGGCGACGGCCGCGTGGCGCGTGTCACGCTGCGGTCGGGCGGCCGCACCTGGACCGAGTCCTGTGACTACCTGGCCTGCGCCTTCGGACTGACTCCGAATCTCGAAGCGCCGCTGCTGGCCGGCTGCCGGACGGAAGGCGGCGTCGTGCGGGTGGATGAATGGCAGCAGACGAGCCTGCCCGAGATCTACTGCGCCGGGGAGTTGACCGGGATCGGTGGCGTGGATCTGGCCGTGGTTGAGGGCCGTATTGCCGGCCTCGCCGCCGTGAACCGCCAGCAGGAGGCGCACCGGCTCTTCAGAAAGCGCGAACGCGGCCGGGGATCCGAGCGCTCCCTGGCCAAGGCGTTCGCCCTAGACGATGCGCTCAAGGACCTGGCCACGCCGGAGACCATTGTCTGCCGGTGTGAGGACGTCCCGCTGGGTAAGCTCCGCAGTCTGCGCGGCTGGTGCGCCGCCAAACTGCACACGCGATGCGGGATGGGCCCCTGCCAGGGGCGAATCTGCGGCGGCGCCACCGAGTTCCTGCTTGGATGGCCAGCGGAATCCGTCCGCCCGCCGCTGTTCCCCACCCAGCTTGACACCCTCAGTGGAGCTGGTCGCTGAACCGCAACGCTGGCAGTCCTGCCAGCGGCTAATTCGTTCCGGAAGGCTCGCGCAAATGCTGGCGGGCGAACATTTCCAGCTTCTCGCGCATCACCCGGCCGACGTTTTGCATGTCGCGCGTGGAGATCGCCTCCACAATCTCTCGATGCGCGGCGGCGGAGACGGCCATGTCCACATAGCCGTGGTCGCGAATGTTCTTCAGCATGCAGAAGCACAGCAGGGGCAGCATCGTCTGGTGCAGGGCCTTGGCGAGAAACGTGTTGCCGGACAGCGCCCACATCGTCTGGTGAAACCGCAGATCGGCGCGGTAGAAGCCGTCGATATTGCCGGCTTCGCCAGCGGCGCTCATATCCTCGGTGATGCCGGCCAGCTCGCTCAGTTGCGCGTCCGGGGCGTTCGTCGCGGCCAGCTCGGCGGCAAAGGGTTCGAGCTGCGCCCGCAACTCGAGGATCTGCGAGATCTGCCCCCGGCTCAGGGTGGTAACCACGCATCCCTGGTTGGCCTGCCGGACCACGAGGCCCATGTGCTCCAGGCTGAGAAGCGCCTCCCGCACTGTCGGGTGGCCGATGCCCAGCCGCTTGGCCAGCCTCCACTCGACCACGCGGTCGCCCGGCTTAAGCTCGCCGGCGATGATGAGGTCATGCACGAATTCAGCGACCCGCTGAGGAATGGATGTCTTCTTCTTTAGGGCATCGGAGAACTCGGCCAGCTTTGACGACAGCGCGGCGTCTGGACCTGTTGAAAACATTGCTCTTTCGCGTGCGCGACTGCTCTCCAGCATAACATGAAGATCGCCGCAATGCGGCGTCGAATCCGTCAGGCAGGGACAAGGAGCAAAGGCGTTTGTGTCCTGGATGGGCTCAATGGCCTCGCCCAAGGGCTTGGTGAACGTTCGGTGACGAAGAGTCGGACCAGTGGCGCCTGTAGGAAGGTGCCCGCGGGAACAGCGGCGCGAGGGCCAAGATTGAGCCCCTCCTGCTCGAGGATGAATGCGTCGAATTCGCCATCCGCCGGTGTATTACTGCTCGTCTCTATTTGGCCTCCGCTCCCTGGCCAGACGCTGGGCTTCAGCATTCCCGCTCTCGGCCAACGGACGGAAGTGCTCTAGCGCCTCCTGACTTGGCCAACCAACACGGCCTCCTCGGGATATCCCGAGGCAGAACAGGAGCCGGTGGACAAAACGGACGCCATTTTGGAGTCCGTGGGTTTCAGCGTGGTCAAAGGGAAAGCTCAGCGAGAGGCAAGAGGTTCAAGAATGGAGCGACCCGCCGGGATCGAACCGGCGACCTGCTGATTACGAAGAATACGCCGTGGTCTCCAAGCCTTCCAGGGGCTCCATACTGCCTGCTTGG
>CAYLSS010000691.1:0-3416 GCA_964385765.1 uncultured Solibacteraceae bacterium | reverse complement strand
TGCGGATCAGGCTGACCGAGAGAGTTGACAGCGCCAGCACTGCGATTACGGCGCAGCACATCACCAGCGAGGTGTCCATCTTCGTTGTTACCGCCAGGGCCGAACAGATGCCGAGCACCTGGAGAACAATCGGGTTGTTCTCAACCAGCGGATCGAGCAGAGTTTTTCTTGCTGCATTCGCCATGTCGTTGCCCCTTTATGAGATCTTCTCGTTCTCGCCATACTTGGCGAGAAATGGTCCGTAGCCGTTTTCGCCCAACCAGAAGTGCAGCATGTTCGTGACGCCGTTGCTGGTCAGCGTTGATCCCGAGAGCCCGTCCACGTGATACGGATCCTCTGCCGGAGGACCGGCTGCACCCTTGATCACCTGGATCGCTACTTCACCCTCTGGATTAAAGGCTTTCCGTCCCGGCCATAGCGCTTTCCACCGGGGATTGTCGACCTCGCCGCCGAGTCCCGCTGTCTCGCCATGCTGATAGTAGGAGATACCGCGAATTGTCTCGAGGTCGGTGTCCAGTGCGAGGAAGCCGTACAGCGTCGACCACAGTCCGTAACCCTCAATCGGCAACACGAGCATCTTCGCGTTCCCCGCATCGTCCTGAATCTCGTAGACGACAGCGTAGCGAGGTAGACGTTGAACCGACGCCCTGTTGGGAGGCGCTGCCATGCTGAGATCGGGACTCGTTTTTGCAGCCTGTGGATCGTAGGTTAAAGGATCAATGGCGTTCGTGGTTTCGCCCGTCGCCAGTTCGATTGCGATCGGCTCGACCGACTCGTCGAATCTACGCTGAATCTCCGCTGCATCCAACTTCTCGCCTTCCTGGGCCAGTCCGGAAACGGTCAACACGTTGCGCATCTTGTCGAGCGCGGCGTTCTCCATCTGACGTTCCGAGAGCGATACAGCGGAGGACGAAACCAGGATCCCGCAAACCACGCATACGGCCGCGGCGAATAATAGCGTATAAGCGACACTATGCTGCATAGCGTGCCTTCCTCCGGCGGATGTTCGATTCTACGACGCAGTAATCGATGAAAGAAGCGAACAGATTCATGAAGAGGATCGCCATCATCATCCCTTCCGGATAGGCAGGATTAATCACGCGGATGAGAATGGCGAGAATGCCGATCAGGAAACCGTAAATGAGCCGGCCTGTGTTCGAATGCGCCGCGCTGACAGGATCGGTAGCCATGAAGACCAGGCCAAAGGCCCAGCCGCCCAGCACGAAGTGCCAGTGCCACGGGACGTCAAAGAACACGTTAGTCGTGGAGCCCACCGCGTTGAGCAAAAATATCGTCGCCAGCGAGCCCAAAGTGACCGAGAGCATAATTCGCCATGAACCGATTCTGGACCACAGCAGGATGGCGGCGCCAATCAGGCAGGCCAGTGCCGAGGTTTCGCCCATCGAACCCGGAATGAACCCGAGGAATGCGTCCCACCAATCCAACCCGGCCCTCAGCGACGCGACACCGTCGGTCGCGGCTCTCGCCAGCCAGGTTGCGCCGCTGACCCCGTCGACATCGGTATTGGCCGCGATCCAGACCTTGTCGCCGGAGATAGCCGCCGGATAGCCGAAGAAAAGGAATGCCCGCGAAGTCAGCGCGGGGTTCAGAATGTTCATCCCCGTCCCGCCGAAGATCTCTTTCCCGATAAGTGTGCCGAATATGATGCCCAGCGCGACCTGCCATAGCGGGATGGTCGGGGGCAGCACCAGGGGGTACAACATCCCGGTAACCAGGAACCCTTCATTCACCTCGTGTTTGCGGACGATCGCGAAGATCACTTCGATCGCCCCTCCGGCAGCGAAGGTCACCACCACCACCGGGAGATAGTACAGCGCACCATGGACGATGCAGGACAGAAAATCAGTTGGGTCAAAGGAGAAACCGAGCGACTGCATGAGCCAGGTTTGCCAGCTTTGGAGCGGAGCGGCGCCGGCGGCGATCGCGCGGTGAGCCTGCAGTCCCGTGTTATACATCGCCATGAAGACGCAGGGGATCAGGGCCACCACGACGGTGAACATCATCCGCTTCAGATCGAGCCCGTCACGGACGTGAGACGATGTTTTCGCGACCTTCCCGGTCGAATAGAGGATCGTGTCGAGAGCTTCGAAGAGCGGATAAAACCGGTCGAGCCTCTTGCCCTTCCCGAAGTACTCTTTCTCCGCTTTGTCGAGTACCGAACGCAGCATTAGCCTTCCTTCTCAATGATGGTCAGCACTTCCCGCAGAACCGGTCCCCACTCAGTCTTGCCAGGGTCCACAAACGTGCAGAGCGCGAGATCCTCTTCGTCGAGTTCCAGGCAGCCCAGAGATTCGGCTCGCTCGATGTTGCCGGTGTGGATTGCTCGCAACAGGAAGCTGGGCAGGATGTCCATCGGGAAAACCTTCTCATACATCCCGATAGGAACCATCGCGCGGCTCGAACCATTAGTCGCGGTTGTCATCCGGAACTTCTTGCCGGGAATGAATTTGGAAATGAAAGTGTTAACCACTGAAAATGTTTCGAAGCCGGGCGCCATCCAGCCCAGAAACGGCCGTTGACCGCCTTCCGGCAGGGCTGAGATCTGCAAGTGATAGCGACCCAGGAACCCGAACACGTCGCCCATGGCTGTGCGGCCGCTCAGCACCGATCCGGAAATGACCCGCACCTTGCTATCGGAGAGGTCATCTTTGGCAAGATCATCACAGGAAGCTCCGATTCGAGCTCGCAGCAGGCGGGGACGGCGTACCGCTGGTCCGGCCAGCGATATGATTCGCGTCACATCCAATTCGCCGGTGGCAAATAGCCGCCCAATGGCGATCGCATCCTGGTAGTTGACGTACCAGACTGTCTTCTTCCGATCCACCGGATCAAGCATGTGGATGTGCAGGCCGGCGGTGCCTGAGGGATGCGGTCCGCTGAATTCTTCTACCTGAGTGTTTCCGCCCGACGGTACCGGTATGTTGTGTCCTGGCGCCTTGCAGACGTAGACCTTCCCATCCGTCAGTTTCGCCAGCGCCTCGAGGCCTCGTCCAAAGTCGGTTTCCCGTCCGTCTATGGCCACTTCGACCGAGGGCGCGAGGGGATTCGTGTCCATCGTCGTCACAAAAATCGAGTGTGGCGATGTCCCTGGGGCGGGGACTTTGCTGAAGGGCCGCGTACGGAGCGCTGTCCAGAGCGACGACTCGATCAGCAGCGCCTGTACCTGCTCCCGGTTGAGGGCCGTCGGGTGCGAGCCGGTATAGGAATCAAACGGGACGGTATCGGACTTGCCCGACAGCTCGGCCCGGTCAAGCCGGATCACCAGCGATTGCACACGCCGCCGCTCACCGCGGTTGATCGCAATCACCTCACCCGACGCCGGCGAGGTAAACCGCACGCCGGGCGTTTTCTTGTCTTCGAACAGTAGTTGCCCGCGGCGGACATCGTCTCCGACT
>CAYLSS010000690.1:0-3424 GCA_964385765.1 uncultured Solibacteraceae bacterium | reverse complement strand
GGTGCTGGCTGACTACGCCGAGCTGTATCCCCGCGTTGCCGGCGACTTCAATCATTTTGCGCGCCGTCTCGAGGTCAATCGACATCGGCTTCTGTACCTGTATGCTGCGCCCGATCTGCGCGCAAAGCTCCACCGGGGGCAGGCGGAAGTCAGGGAACGTGCACAGATCCACATAGTCGATGTTCGGATGCCGGCAGACCTCCTCGAATGTCGGGACGAACTCGCAGTTCCACCGCTCGGCAAATGCGCGGCCGGACGGCTCGTGTATGTCTGTGCAGACAATAACCTCGTATCCGATATTCTTATATACCTGGGCGTGCTTATTCGAGATAGCGCCCGTGCCAATGATTCCTACTCGCAATGTAACTCCTCCATGAAGTTTATCCGCCGAGCGAGGCGGGGTTTCAGTTCAAATTCACTTAGTTCCTGCCGCACCGGCTGCCCGGTGCGTGGTGAGCAGAGACGCCCGGCCCTTTAACCGAACGCCGGCCCTGACGGCATCACCGCCGCCAGGGCGGGGCTGGCGAACCCGCTCCACTCGCCGGAGAATCCGCATCCGTTGGAAAAGTAAGTGACATCAGATTGTTCACCGCGGGGGCGGCTCACGCCGCACACCGATAGCTCGTATTGCCTCTTTAAAGATCCAACCCGTGACCGCCGCCGCAAATCGCGACTTCCATACCAAGGTTGCGGAACACAGCCGCCTTGGCCGCCAGCGCCAGGTTCGCTCCTTCGGCATCCGGTGCATAGGCAACCTGTATGTGATTGGCCTTGTGACGGGCCATCAACTGGTCGCGCGAGACGCCGTAAGTCACAGCGTGCATGATGGGCCACTGTCTTGTTGTTGCGTTCCAGCGGCGTTCGGTCTCTTCGGGCGGTAGCTCCACGACCCTGGCCCGGCCGAGGTCGGCCTTCAGTTCATTGTTTTCGACGAAGATGCGGCTCCAGACGATCTCGCCCGGCTTGCTGACGCCTTTCAACGTCCCGCCGCCGAGGCGGAAGTACATGGATGGCTGCCGCTCGCTCGAAGCCCCCTTCCAGCCGCCGATGAAGTGCTCGGGCGGAGCGGCGCCGGAGATCAGAAAGACCCAGACGTACTCGTCCATGCCATTGCCGGTGTACTGCTCGCCCCAGCGGACGTCGTGAAGCGTGGTCTCCGGAGCGAAACCCAGCTTGCGCCAGACGCGGTTCGTGATCAGCGCGTCCAGGCCCGCGCATTCATCCACCTCGTTGAAATGGGGCAGAGCGTTGCCCGCGTAGAGTTCCTCACCCGTAATCGGATGCTTCACGGGCGGGCGGTCGACGTTGTTGAGCATGCCTTCGACGAGGTCCGACGCCGGCAGGAGATCCTTGAGCCCCTGCTGGTACTGAATCCCGATCAAATCACAGCCGAAGTCCCCGGCGATTCGCGTCGCGGCGATGTACATTTTGCACTGGTCGAGGATCTGATCGTCCGTGAGATCCTTCTCCGGGTCCGAACCGGTGACGAACTTGATTCCCTTGTTGTCGAGCCAACGGCGCACCTCCTGGGCCTCGGCCTCCGTCACCGCCAGCGTGGCCGCGTAAAGCGCCGACTGGCTGAGCCGCTCCTTGAATACGCCAGTCGGATGCAGCAGCTCGTCCGGGATGATGGCGTTGTACATGCCCATGCACCCCTCATCGAAGATTCCCATGATGGCCTTGTCACTCTGCAGTTGGCCGGCGACCTCCGCGGCCGTTCGTTCGGCGGCGTCCGGCAGCTTTGTCCCGTTCAGAGCGTGAACGTGGGTGAAGTCGTGCTCGACGTCCTGCCCATTCAGCCAGCGGCGCAGCCCTTTCAAGAAAAATTCGTCGGTGAAGTCGAGGCTCCAGATGGTGTTGTATTTGACGCCCGCCTTGGTCAGCGAGCCGTTCAGGTTGAGCATACCGACGAGGCCGGGCCATTGCCCGCTCCAGTTGGCGACGGTCAGGATGGGACCTTCGTGGCTGTAGAGGCCATGCAGCAGATGGTGGGAATACTGCCAGACGGCCTCCACGACAACCAGAGGCGCCTGCCGCGGGATGTTGCGGAAGACCTCCATTCCGTACTTCTGGCTGTCGATAAATCCGTGCTGTTTTTCGGGATCATAGGGGTGGCCGCGCTTGACCTCCCGCCCTTCCTTCCGGATAGCGGACATGACGGCTTCCTCGGCCTCTTTCTGAGCAGGCCAGCAGACTTGATTGGCGGAGAGTCTGAGGTCTCCGCTCGCGACGACGAT
This sequence comes from uncultured Solibacteraceae bacterium, assembly GCA_964385765.1. Lineage (GTDB taxonomy): Bacteria > Acidobacteriota > Terriglobia > Bryobacterales > Bryobacteraceae > CAWELS01. The sequence continues at coordinate 1,187 of CAYLSS010000690.1, read as the reverse complement.
TACAGGTTCCGGCATGCTCCTTATTACATCATTGTTGGCGAAAGGCTGGGATCGGCTTTTTCCCAAACCGAACGTCTTCAGGGGGCTCAACGTCCCAGGGAGGCCATTGCCTTCACCTCTGTCCGTGTGGCCTTGCTGCACAAAGTGTCCAGCGGAACACCGCCGGCGTCGTGTACGGGGGGCGGCAAATTGGCTTTGTTTACGCAGTCTTGGTGCTGGCGGGGGAGCGACCGGCTTTGCCGGCTGGTGCACGAGGTCCGGTGCTGTTTTGGGGGCGGTTGGAGTCGGTGGGCGTGAGCGGTGTGGGAACAGAGACCTACGAGTACTCGCCGTCTCGTTTTTTGAGCCCGGCGCGCCCACCACCCCTTCTCAGTAGCTAAGCCTGAGCCAAGTGAATGTGGTAGCCACATCCGAAAGGGCGCTACTCTGGTGCCGTGGACCGCGACGAGATTCTGGATGTGCTGAGAGCGTTCAAGGAGCAGGAACTGCAGTATGTCCTGATTGGTGCGGCGGCGATGGGTTTCCACGGTATCGTCCGGGCCACCGAGGATCTCGACCTCTTCATTCGTGCCACTGCGGACAATGTTGAACGGCTCAAACGTGCTTTCCGGGTGGTCTACTCGGACGATCCGAACATCGATGAGATTCGCGCCGACGACCTGTTGGGTGAATACCCCGCCATCCGCTACTATCCTCCAAGTGGGAGCCTTTACTTCGATATCATGACTCGACTCGTTGATCTTGCGTCGTTCGAGACTATCGAGTCGGTGGTGATGGAGGTTGAGGGGATTCCTGTCTCGGTTGCGACCGCACATGCGCTGTACCGACTGAAGAAAAACACAGTTCGTCCGTTGGATCGACATGACGTAGAGGCGCTGAGGCGCCAGTTCGATTTGGAGGAGGAGTAGTGGATTGGCGGTCGAAAAGTTCCATTCTGTCGAGGAGATGAACGCCGCGCCGGTCCGGACCTCACAGCGGGAGGGATTCGACCGGTTTCTGCGGCTCTGTGATCGATATTGGAGGCTCGCGCCTCGGGTGTATCCCCGCGGCGTGATGAAGTTCAGGTCCCTGCACGAGGCCCAGGAAGCACGGAACCGAGTGACCCGCGAGAACGCTCGCAGATTGGTGCCGAGGTGACCCGACCCCGTCGGACGACCGTTGCATTCGTCAACGCGATAGTGGTCCGT
>CAYLSS010000689.1:0-3425 GCA_964385765.1 uncultured Solibacteraceae bacterium | reverse complement strand
AACAATAGCGGCCTACGAGATGGTCGTGGTCTCGTTGTCCGTGGTGGCTGGTGGAATGCTTGGCCTGTTCGGGTTGGGTTTTCTCACGCGCCGCGCGACACGAACCGGAGCCTACGCGGGTATTGTCACATGCCTTCTGTTCACAGCCTGGGGGACGGTGACAGGACCGTTCGGAATCGACTTGGGATTTAACTTCGAGATGAATTCGGTGCTGATCGGGGTTTTCAGTCATTTCCTGCTGTTCGGCGTGGGGTACGTGGCCAGCCGGCTCCTCGGGGGCTATATTCCTGACCTGGAGGGGTTGACGGTCTGGGATGGGATCCGGGCGAAGTGAACGACGGTCATCGAGGCGGCAGGTATTGGAGGGTAGCGAGCAGAGGTGAGAGCATGGCGAATTCCATCGGGTTGATCGGCGTTGGTTTGTTGGGCTCCGCGATCGCGGAGCGGTTGCTCGCGGGCGGACGTCAAGTGCTCGGCTACGATCGAAGCGAGGCGCAGCGGAACAAGCTATTCGACTTAGGCGGGCGGCCGGTCGAGTCGGCTTCCGAAGTAGCGGCGGGTTGCACCCGAATTCTGCTGAGTCTTCCCAACTCCGATGTCTCCGAGGCGGTGATCGAGGAGCTACAAGGCGCTTGCAGCCCCGGTACTATCGTCATCGACACGACCACCGGAGACCCTCGCCGGATCGAGACCTTCGGCGCGCGTCTGGCGGAACATGGCGTGGGTTTTCTGGACGCGACCGTCGGCGGCTCGAGCCGCGAGACACGCGCCCGCGATGTCATCGTGATGGCCGGCGGCGAGAAACAGCACTTCGAGGCCTGCCGCGACATCTTCGCGGCGTTCGCCCGAGTCGCCTACCACGTGGGGCCGTGGGGCAGCGGCGCGCGAATGAAGCTGGTGACCAACCTGGTGCTGGGTTTGCACCGGGCGGCGCTGGCCGAGGCGCTGGGCTTCGCCGAGGCGTGCGGGCTAGACCGCGCGCAGGCGCTCGAGGTGCTCAAATCCAGTTCCTCCTATTCGCGCGTGATGGACATCAAGGGCACGAAGATGCTTGCGGGGGATTTCCAGCCGGACGCACGACTGTCTCAGCACATCAAGGACGTGCGGCTGATGCTCGAGAATGGAGAAGACACCGGGGCGAGGCTGCCGCTGTCGAAGCTGCACCTCGAACTGTTGCTGGAGTTGGAACGCGGGGGCCACGGCGCCGACGACAACTCGGCCATCGCCCTCGCGTTCCGGAAGAGAAACTAGACGTTCTTCGGGGTGGACCAGTGGGTCCGGTAGCGGCGCTTGACGAGCATGTTCGCCTCGTCGTCGTTGACGACCTTCTCATTCTCCTGGTCAAACTCGACGTTGCGGCCGACCCGGGCCACAATGTTCGCCAAGTGGCAGTGGATGGCCGACAGGTGGCCCTCCATGATGTCGCCGTTCGGCAGGCGGCGCGTCCGGACGGCGTCCACGAAGTCCATCTGATGCTGGTTGCCGTCATCATCGGCATCCTCGTGGTGGACCAGCCGGCCGTTCTTTTCAAACACCTTGTAGCCCCAGCGGCGGTCCCAGCGGCCGATGTGGACCACGCCCTCCGTGCCGTAGATAGCGGTGCCGTTTTGGGTGCCTTCCATGCCGTAGGGGTTCCAGATGCGCATTTCCCAGATGAGCGCCTTGCCGCTGGGGTAGTCGAAGGTGACGTTCATCGTGTCCGGCGTCTGCTGGTCGTCGTCAAAGAAGACCTTGCGGCCCATCCCGCTCGCCTTGGAGGGATAGCTTTCACCGAGCGCCCAGCGGCAGATGTCGAGCTGGTGCGCGCCGTCGTTACCGGCGTCACCGGTGCCGAAATGCCAGTGCCAGTGCCACTTGTAGTGGAAGCGGTTGGGATTGAACGGGATCCACGGCGCCGGGCCCAGCCAGGTCTCGTAATCCACGCCTGGCGGGACGGCCGTGTCCTCCATGTGGCCGATGTCGTCGCGCAACTGGATGTTCCAGGCTTTGGCCATCAGCACTTCGCCGATCTTGCCGGACTTGACGTACTTGATGCCCGCAATCGAGGACGGGCGGCTCCGCGACTGTGTGCCCACCTGCATGATCCGGCTGTTGCGGCGCGCCGCGTCAATCATGAGCCGGCCCTCACGGATGTTGTGCGAAGCCGGCTTCTCGACGTAGACGTCCTTACCAGCGTCGGCGGCCAGGATCGCGGTCGGCGCGTGCCAGTGGTCCGGCGTGGCCACCACCACTGCGTCGATCTCCTTGTCCTCGAGCAGGCGCCGCATGTCGTTGGTGTCTTTCGGCGGCGGAAGGTTCTTTTCCTTGATCACGGTGTGCGCCCGCTCGAGCGACGCCTGATCGGCGTCGCACAGGTAAGCGATGTTGACGCCAGGGACCTCCGAGAAGTCACCGATGAGCGCGCGGCCCCGGCCGCCCAGACCCACAATGCCCACATTTACCCGGTCGCTGGCCGCCATCATCTTGTTCGCGGCCACCGCCGCGAATGCCGTGCCCATGAAGGATCGTCGATTCATATCTGCCACCTCTTCAGGCTCTTATGGTACGCCGTCCGGGATGTGAACGAAAGTTCTGCCGGGGGTTCCGGAACGTTCTCGCCGTACGTGCGTTCCCGGCTGCGTGAAACAATAGCAGGCAAGGAATCCTTCGATGACCACTCCATTCAGGGGCATCCTACCCGCGCTCCAACTTCCTTATAAACAAGACTATTCCCTTGACGAGGAGGAGCTGAGGCTCTTCTCCAGGTGGCTGGCTCACCACGAGGGGATCGGCGGGCTCGTCACCAACGGCCACACCGGCGAGGTCTTCGCCCTCAGCCCGGCCGAGCGCGCCCAGGCAACCCGCATCGTGGCCGACGAAATGGCCGGACGCCTGCCCGTCGTGTCCGGCATCTGCTGCGAATCGATCAGCGAAGCGGTGGAACACGCAGAAATGGCAAAAGAGGCGGGCGCCAGCGGCCTGCTGGTGATGCCCCCGCACTACTGGCTGCGCTTCGGGATGCGCGAGGAGCACGTGCTGGAGCACTTTACCGCCGTGGGCAGGGCCGTCGAGATCAACTTGATCGTCCACACCTATCCGGCCTGGACCAAGGCCTCTTATTCGAGCGCGCTCCTGGCCGAGTTGGCGCGGCTGCCCTGGGTGACGACCTTCAAGATCGGCACGCGCGAGATGTCGAAGTATGACCGGGACATCCGCGCCGTCCGCGAAGCCGATCCCACCTGCACCATCCTCACGTGCCACGACGAATATCTGCTGGCAACCATGGTGCAGGGGGTGGACGGGGCGCTGGTGGGCTTCGCTTCCTTCTTGCCCGAGTTGATCACGGCGCTCTACCGGGCGGTCTCCGAAGGCGACCTCAACACGGCGCGGAAGATCCAGGACCGCATATTCCCGCTCAAGGAGCTGGTTTATTCGAGCGGTGAGCC
>CAYLSS010000688.1:0-3430 GCA_964385765.1 uncultured Solibacteraceae bacterium | reverse complement strand
GGTCGCCGGCGCCTTCGCGGGCTACCGATGCGGAGCTATTGGAACGCCTGCTGGAATCGGAGTCGGAGCTGGAGAACCGGTTGACCTCCTACGAGCGGCTGGTCGCCGACTACCGCCGGTTGGCCGCAGTGCCATGGTCTTACGTTGGTCCCGAGGCGGAAGTACGCAGCGCGATCGTTCGTGCATCCTACGTCGGAATCGGCGCGGTCGTCGCCGACCGTTCGGTCGTAGACACAAGTTCCGTGGTGAGTACCAAAGACCAACCGGTGACGATTCGACATTCGTCCGTGCAAAATTCGGTGCTCAAGCCTGGTGTGCGAGTCATCGAGCGGTGCCGGGTGCGGGGGTCGGCGCTGTTGGAGCTGACTGAGTACGAAGGCGCAACATCCGTGGTTGGTACGATCGGCACTCGAGACTAGTCTCGCCCGCGTGGACGATATCCGGTTGTTCGCGCTATTGTTATGGCCATATGGTGCGCGTCCCCGCTCTTGATACAGTCCAAATGCCGTACCGGTGGATCGGAATCTCCGCCATCGAGCACTACCTGGGTCATAACCCGGGGGACTACGGGTTTCTGGCCGTGCGCGCCAATCTGGCGGAATTCGCTGCTCAGTTTGAGGCTCTCTCATTTCCGGGCTTGGACAATTGGGACGCCGTCATATGGCACCGGGAGCGGACGATATTCGTGCGCATCATGGATGACGACTGGGTGGAGTACGACTCGGACCACTCCGACCTTACCTGGCACAGTTTTGAGAGCGATCACCCCCTGTTTCGATTCGCCTTTGAGCCCGCCACCAGGCGATTCCTCGATCCAGACGACGCATACCGATGGCTCTCGAATTGTCGCGCCGGGCACGAGGTCAGCGTTCCCGGCGACGTCACGTCTCTTGTGGGAGGCGCGATCCTGACCTCGCGCTTCCCGATCCGGTGGGACCGGTGGTCCGGCGATGCGGGAGGAGAGGACCTTGCGGGCGACGGAAGTGGCGGCGGGGCGGACGCGCCCATGTTCCACCGGATGGTTCTGACCTCCGTGCTCACCGGTCTCAATGCGGGAAGAGGCCTGGAGATACTGATGCGCGGCGGCTATCTCTCCAGCGTGTTCCCGGAACTCGTCTCAATGGAAACCACGGAGCACAGCAAAGAGGGTCACCCGGAAGGAAACGTGTGGCGGCATACCCTGGAGACGTTCAACTATCGCAAGAACGCCGACCTGACCGTCGGTCTGGCGCTGTTGTTCCACGACGCGGGAAAACCTGCGGCCGTTCCCAACGGCAACCGCCGGTTCTACCGTCATGCCGAAATAGGAGCTCGCATGGCGGGTCTAACGCTCGGCCGGGTGGGCTTCAATCAGTCACTGATTGAAGCCGTGCAGTGGCTGGTCCGCTATCACATGGTTCCCGGTGCGCTCGAGCGGCTTCCACCGTATCGCCGGAACCCGATCATGGCCTCCGAGCTGTTTCCATTGCTCCTTGAGGTATATCGGTGCGATTTGAGTTCCACCTTCCGCGGCCCCGACGGTTACTATCGCGCGTGCAAGGTGTACCGACGTTTCCTGAAGAACCACGCCAATCCGTTCCGGGACGCCTCGGGCAAGAAGGCGGTTCAGACGTACGTGGCGTAGCCCGGCGTACCCGGCCGGAACTATCCGAACCGATCCACCAGGACGTTCCGCAACGCCTCCAACGTGTTCTCGGCAAGGACCGCCTGCTTGGGTAGGTCCAAAAGTTTTGCCAGACGTTCCGGAATCTCCGGGTCCTGGCCGGTGGCGTCTTTGACGACTTCTGAAAACTTCCCGGCGTGGGCGGTGGCCAGGACTACCGCGGCTCCGTCGGAGAGGTTTGTCCGGGCCTGATCGACGGCCCTCACGCCGGCGGAAGTGTGAGGACAGAGTAAAACCTGGTGGTGCGTCCAGTACTCGCGCATGGTGTCGCGTATCTCATCGTCCGATGAGGAGTGGCCGAGAATCATGCTCGTCACGGCCATGTGTTCGTTCCCAAAAATTTGCATCAGGCGCTCAAAGTTGCTAGGGTCGCCCACGTCCATTGCGTTGGCGATCGTCTGGATCGACGGCCTTGGTCGGTACAGTCCGGACTCCAGATACTTCGGGACCTCGTCATTGGCATTGGTTGCCGCCAGGAACCGGTTGGCGGGCATACCCCACCGCCACGCCAGTACGCCGGCGGTGAGATTGCCGAAATTGCCGCTGGGTACGCAAAACAGAAACTCGTCGTGGAGCCGTTCTCTCAATTGGGAGAACGCGTAGATGTAATAGAAGCTCTGCGGAATCAGGCGACCGATGTTGATACTGTTGGCGGATGTGAGTTGGTACCGTTCTTTCAATTCGGGATCCAGGAATGCCTCTTTCACCATGCGCTGACAGTCGTCAAAGGATCCTTGCACTTCTACGGCAGTGATGTTTCCGGTCAGTGTGGTCAGCTGTTTTTCCTGAAGCGGGCTGACCCGACCCGAGGGATAGAGAATCACCACTTCAATATTCTGCTTATTGTGAAATGCGTGGGCCACGGCACTTCCGGTATCGCCGCTGGTGGCGGTGAGTATCGTTGCCCGCTCTCCGGTAGAGGCCAGGTAGTCCTCCATAACTGTTGCCAGAAACGAGGCCCCAAAGTCCTTGAATGCGCAGGACGGTCCGTGAAACAGCTCCAGGAAGTACAGCGAATCGGTAAGGTGTGACACGGCGGGTGAGAACGGAAACGCTCTCTCCGCAATTCGATACGCCTGTTCCCTCGTGTACGTTTCCGGAAACAATGCTGCCGTAAGGCTGCCGCACATCTCGACAAAGCTCGTGTCCCGGTTGAATCCCCGTATCAGCGTTTTCAGGTTGGGATCGGTGGTTGGATGGTAGAGTCCTCCGTCCGGCGCCAGACCCCGGTGCAGGGCGGTCGGGAAATCTACGGATTCATCGGCATGGCGGGTGCTGGCGAATTGCATGTACGGTCCTCCCAGTCTCGGTTGCGTTTCACTGTAGCCAAGGGCTACCATTGCTTCAAGTATGACCCCACGACGGACGCGGTTTGAGCTTGCGATAGTGTGTCTTGCGGTACTCGTGGTGGCCGGATGCGGGACCCTCCGGGAAACGCTCCCGGGACCGGAAGCACCCGAAGGATCGGATCCTGAAGAGCGGATGGAGCCGGAGACGGCGGAGCCCTCCAGACCGGACGAAACTCAAGGTCCGTCATTGGCGCAGCTGAGTCCCGAGGAGTTCCTGGAACGCGCGGTCTCGTCGATCCCCGGGGAGTACCGCCTCTTGACCTCCGGGGATCAACCGGCAATCGTCCGCGGAGATCTCGGCGGCGCCGACTTCACTCGGATCATTGGGATTGCCACCGATGGTGAGCAGCTGGCCGTCTGGTTCTGGCCCAGATCGAGAGACGACCCCGGGGCACCGGCAGGTATCGAGCGCATCGGG
>CAYLSS010000687.1:0-3431 GCA_964385765.1 uncultured Solibacteraceae bacterium | reverse complement strand
GATCCTCTGGATCGCGGCCGAAGACCACTTCTTCGGCGGTGCACTCGACCTGTTCGAGGAGACCATCGCGCGCCTTTAGCAAGGTGCATCCGAGAAGGCTATCCTCATCATTCCGCAAACCTGTAAACTAGACGCAAATGCGCCCTCTCATTTACGTTTTCGCTCTATGCCTTTGCGTAGGCGCGGCCGCCGCGGATCGTCCACCCAACATCGTTTTGATCGTGGCTGATGACCTGGGCTGGACGGATACCACCGTCTACGGCAGCGAGTACTACGAAACACCCCACATCGATTCACTTGCTCGCGACGGCATGCTGTTCACCCAGGCCTACGGAAGTCCCAATTGCGCTCCCACCCGGGCCGCGCTCATGAGCGGGCGTTACGCGCCCCGCACCGGGATCTACACGGTCGCGTCCGGCGCACGCGGTCTGGAGAAATTCCGGAAGATGGTTCCGGTCGAGAACCGCACCGAGCTTCCGCTCGAGGAGGTCACGGTCGCCGAGGCGCTGCAGGCCGCTGGCTATCGCACCGGCCACATCGGCAAATGGCACCTCGGCGGGGACGGACACCTGCCCACCGACCAGGGCTTTGATGTGAACATCGCGGGCTACGAGAGCGGCTCGCCTCCGAAGGGCGGCTACACCAGCCCCTATCATTGCCCACACCTGGAGGACGGTCCGGAAGGAGAATACCTCACGGACCGGCTCTCCCGCGAAGCGGCCGGCTTCATCGAGGCCAATCGCGAGCGGCCATTCTTCCTCTATATGTGCTTCTACAGCGTCCATACCCCGATAGAAGGACGCCCCGACCTGGTCGCCAAATGGAAGAAGAAGCCAGTCAGCGGCGGGCACAACAATCCGGAGTACGCGGCCATGATCAACAGCCTCGACGATGGAGTTGGGCGGATTCTCGAGGCGCTCGACGATGGCGGACTGGCGGAGAACACCCTGGTCATCTTCTATTCCGACAATGGCGGAGTCGGCGGATATCGCCGGGCCGGTGTCGAGATGCGCGAGATCACTGACAATGCTCCGCTCCGCGGCGGCAAGGGGATGCTGTATGAAGGCGGCGTGCGCGTCCCGCTGATCGTCCGCTATCCCGGCGTTGTGGAGCCTGGAAGCGTCTCCGAGGCGCCGGTGATCAATGTCGACTTCTATCCCACGCTGGTCGAAATCGCGGGAGCCAGCTTGCCTGACCGCGAACTCGACGGCGCCAGCTTCTTCGGCCTCCTGCGGGGGGAGGAAGCCCCAAACCGGCCTCCGCTTTACTGGCACTTTCCGGGATATCTGCAGGGGCGCCAGGACGTGGGCGCATGGCGCACAACTCCCGCCAGCGCCATCCGTGAGGGAGACTATAAGCTGATCGAGTTCTTCGAATCCGGGCAGGCGGAACTCTACAACCTTCGGTCGGACATCTCGGAGGAACGAAACCTGGCGGACGTCGAGCCAGGGAAGCGCGATGAGTTGTGGCGCAAATTGAAGCGATGGCGGGCGGCAGTGGGCGCCCGTCTGCCTACACCTAAGGTTCCTGGTTCAAATTAACTCAAAACTCGATGATTCGGATGCATTTATGGAAGGGCGCACTTGCTAGCGCCGATCATCGAATCAACGACCGATGGGAGACTCAGCTCGCGTGGCGCAACGCCCGGGCAACCCGCTTGGTAGCGCGTTCGGCGATCAGATCAGCAACCTTGGAGAGCAGGCCGGGGACGTCTTCCGGGGCGATGAGAACCGGCCCTTCCGGAAGGCCGTCCTCACGAAGCTGGTCATCGCGATAGGTAGTGATCACGGCGGTAGCCGGCCGGTAATCCATGATGCGGGAGTGGGCAAGCACCCGGTAACCCGCTTCGGGCGACTCCATCCGAAGGTCGGTGAGAACAAGCTCATACCGCCCTTCATCCAGCTTGCGAATCGCCTCTGCCGCCGAGGCCGCTGAGTCGACGCAGTAGCCACCTGCCTGCAAGACCGTTTGTAGGGTCAGCCTCGATTCGGGATCGTCATCCACGAGCAAGACTCGCGCTAATCCTCCCACAGGCTTCACCGGCGGCGATAGTAATGTGCTCATCGTGTTTAGCTGTTCTCTTTGGACCCGGGAAGCAGCGCCCACCCTGCTACCTCAGTATTAACTATAACCGAGATCGGGAGAATCCGACCCTTTGATTTAGGATGATTATTCAACCACTTCGCCATAGTACCCGACACGTGGTGGACAGTGGATTCAGGAATACTTCACCGCCACCAGGAGGCCGTCTCGAATGGGCAAGATAGATGTCAAGAACTCCTTATCGCTGAACAACTTTTGATCGAAATCGACGACGGCGCGTGAAGTATCGTCCGGCGGGTTCAGCACGCGCTCATGCCAGAGGGCGTTGTCGGTGACGAAAAGGCCGCGGCGACTTAAGCGGTCCGGTACTACCATGTACGAAGCCGGATATCCTTCTTTGTCTATGTCGTTGAATATCAGATCGAACTGGCCGTCGGTCGATTGCAGGCACTCGAGGGCGTCGCCGACGTGTATCTCGATCCGGTCAGCAACTCCAGCCCGCTCGAAGTTTTCTCTTGCCAGCCGGGCATTCTCCTGGCTGCCATCGGAATAGTGAACTTCGGCGTCAGGACCGGCCGCCCTCGCCAGCCAGATTGTCGAGTAGCCGATGGCAGAGCCCAGCTCGAAGATGCGTTTGGCTCCCGATACCAGCACCAACTGAGCCAGCACGGTGCCGACAGCCGGCCCGACAATCGGAATCCGCCGGTCAGCGGCGAAGGCTTCCATCGCGGCCAGCACGGGATCTCGAGCGGGAAGCAGGTGGTCGATGAATTTCTCAATATCCGGATTGACGATCATTCGCCCTCCTCCTGGCTGAAGACGCGTTCGAAGATGCGATCGACGTTGGCCAATTGTCGTTGGACCGAGAATGTCCGCTCCAGTTGCTCTGTCGAAAGGAGCGAGGTGATGTGCGGCTCGTTTTCGACCAGGCGCCTGAAGTTGAGCCCTTCGAGCCAAGCCCGCATTGCATGTTTCTGAACCAGCTCATAGGCTTGTTCGCGCCGCATCCCGGCCGCGGCGAGGTCGAGCAGCAGTTGACCGGAGAAGACCAGTCCGCCGGTGGCATCGAGGTTCCGCCGCATCCGTTCGGTATCCACGCGCATGCCTTTCACGAGCCAGATGGTTTTCGCCAGGAGGTAGTCGGTGAGGATGGTCGAGTCCGGGAGAATGACCCGTTCCACCGAGGAGTGCGAGATGTCGCGTTCATGCCAGAGGGCGATGTTCTCGAAAGCCGCCTGGACGTTTGAGCGCACGACCCGGGCCAGGCCGCAGATCTGCTCGCACACGATCGGATTGCGCTTGTGCGGCATCGCCGAACTGCCCTTCTGTCCTTTCCCGAACGGCTCCTCCGCCTCCCGGACCTCGGTGCGCTGCAGATGCCGTACTTC
>CAYLSS010000686.1:0-3434 GCA_964385765.1 uncultured Solibacteraceae bacterium | reverse complement strand
CTGGTGACTCGTTTCGACGGCCGCTACATGGAGCCGGGGCCCATCAACGACCCGGTCCGCAACCCGGACGCCTTGCCGTCCGGACGCAACGCCTACCTGTTCGATCCGGGAGCGATGCCCACTCGGGAAGCCTGGACGACAGCGGGTCTGCTGGTGGAGCAGTTGCTCGAGCAGTACCGAGCCAAGCACGGTGAGTATCCGCGCAAAGTGGGCTTCGTGCTCTGGTCGGGCGATACCGCCACGACTCTGGGCGTCAACGAAGCGCAGATGCTACAACTGCTCGGCGTGCGGCCGGTGTGGAACTCCCGAGGCCGCGTCGTGGACGTCGAGCTGATCCCAGCAGCGGAGCTCGGACGGCCGCGGATCGATGTCTTCGCGACCACCTCCGGTACGTATCGCGACCACTATCTCGACAAGGTGATCCTGCTCGACAAGGCCGTCAAGCTGGCGGCGGCGGCCCAAGACGAACCTGGCAACGGGGTGGCGGCAAGGACCGCCGAGATCCGCGCCGCGTTGTTGGCCTCCGGCGAATCCGCCCAAGCGGCGGACAGTCTGTCCACGGCCAGGATCTTCTCCGAGGCGGTGGGCTCGTACTCGCCCAACATCCAGTTTCTGGCCAAATCGGGCGACTTCTACGAATCGACCGAGCAAATGACGGAGCTGTATGGCAATCGGCTGAGCCACGTCTACGGCGAGGGCCAGATCGGAGCGTTCCACCGTGAGGTCTTCAGCGAAAACGTGCGGTCGCTGGACGCAGCCGCCTTTAGCCGCGCATCCAATGTCCTGAAGACGCTGGATCACCCCATGGTCGCCGCCTACTTCGGCGGCATGTCGATGGCGAGCCGCTCGCTGTCGGGAAAATCTCCGGAGATGTTCATTTCCAATCTGGCCGATCCGGGTGCGGCCAAGACCGAGACGCTGTCGCAGTATTTCAATCGCGAGCTGCGGTCGCGCTACTTCAATCCGAAATGGGTGTCGAACATGATGGAGCGCGGATACGAGGGATCGCGCTTCCCGGCGGCCTTCACCTCGCACCTGCAGCTCTGGGACACCACCACGCCCGAACTCGTCGACTCCGAGCATTGGCGCGAGGTTCGGGATATCTACGTTCGCGACAAGCACGAGCTGGGCCTCGACGCCTTTTTCGAGGAACACAACCCCTTCGCCAAGCAGAACTTGACGGCGACGCTGCTCGACGCCGCGGCGCACGGCCAGTGGGAAGCGTCCGAAGCCGACAAGCAAGAGCTCGCGCGGATTCTCGCCGAATCCGCCATCGCTCACGGACTGGCCTGCGAAGCCGAGTTGTGCCGCAACCGCAAGCTCGTCGGCGAGATGCGCGAGGTGCTCGGCGGCTCGGCGGAGACGGCCGCGCTACTAGAGGGCTTCCAGGCCGCGCTCGAGACGATGCAAACGCCGCAGCCGCTCTCGGCCGCCTCGGCGCCGCAGGGGCCTACTGCACAATCCGCCCCGGCGCCCGCGGCTCCTGCCGCCGTTGCAGAGGCCGCGGCTCCGCCCCCTCCGCCCGCCGCCCAGCCGCCAGTCGCTCCCCCAACGGAGGCCGCCGACTCCGCCACGATTGAGGGACGCGTCCTTGAAACCGCTTCGGCTCCGCCGTCGGATCGCCAGGGCCGTTCGGCGGCGAGCTGGGCTTCCGGACTCGCGCTGGCCCTCGCTCTGATGGGCCTCGGCTGGTGGCGCGGAGGACGGGTCGCCGGCGGGCCCCGCTGAGCCGTCGCGGCAAGCGTTAGCCACCTCGTCGCCTGTGGGGTCGATCGACGGGAAAGCCGAGGTCGACGACATATCCATCGACCGCGACGTCGGCCACGAGCTCATCGTCGATATCTCTGTAAGCTTCCTTATAGCAGTGAGTTAGCGGATTAAGAGCTTTTTTCGAGCTTTGCAGCAAGCTGCTCTTCCATCGCCTGCAAAGCCTTTGCGAGGTGTTTCGGATGACGAAGTTTGAAAACCGTTCCGCCTTGTCCGTCGATCAGCCGTTCGATCGCGTCGCCCCACGGGAATCGACGGCTGAAGTAATCAAGATGGAGGTAAAAGAACAAAGGATGCTTTTCGGCCCCGGATTCAAGATAACCGTCCGGGAAGCGCACTCTCTGCCGGTTATTCGGGCCTATAAAAATCACGGCATCGGGCGGGTCCTCGGCTTCGATTTCATGGCTGACAATGTCGACGAGCAACTCGGCAGCACCATGACGCTCCGAGTAAACGTCAATATCGATTGTACCGAGTTCGAGTTTCTTGAAGGAGTTGAGTAAACGAGCGAAATTGGTTTGATCAAGCCGTTCGGCCTCGAAGAGCACTCTCTTGCGCTCCAGATTTACCGCATAGATGGCGGATTCGCGGAACGGCGTGTCTTCGAGCAGCGCCGTCAAAACGGTGGCCAGCAGAGATTCATCGAAACTGGAAAGACGTATCGAACGCGGGAATACAGGAGACACATGCAGGATCACCGCGATCCTGTAGGGCCGGCGCTCTCCCTCCGAGGCGCCGTTCCACTCAATGACAACCGGCGTTGCCATGCCCGGTTCGACGAAGCGTGACAAACGCCTTTCCTCTTTGTCCATGCGCAGCTCGAAATCCCATTGCTTGTAGCACCGGCGTCCGGAACCATCCATCAGCACCCACTCGACCTGATACCTGCCTTCGCCGACGAAGAAGCCACCGCTGATCTCGCCTGACTGCTTCTGCGGGCGAGGACCTTCGGGAACAGTGAAGTCCTCCCAGAAGTAGAACGGCCCCTGTTCGGAGTCGGATCGGACGCGAAACATCGCCCTCAGCCGCACGGCCTCGGTTCCGAATTGGGCGATCGGAAAGTCAGCGCGGAAGCCTGTATACCAGCGAAAGGCGAAGTTCAGCGAGGGATCGACGGGACGCAAGTCGCAGGCCAGATCGGATTCGGCAGGAGCGGCGCCGAACAGCGCGTCCATGCGCTCGGCAAGCTCCGCAGTTTCGGGAGCCTCCGGATCCAGCATATGCTGCGCCGCCGACGGGTCTGAGAGGATGCCCACTGTAAGCATCACGGCCAGGGCCAGCCACCGCGGTCGCGGCGCCAAAATACCACCGTTGCGCATCACTTCTCACTTAGATGCCGCGAACAGCCATGAAGTACATGCAATCACGCGTCGGAACCTCGAACGCTTAGCCGCCGATTGCGTACATGGGCCGCGGCGGAGCCACGAACCTCTGACTGTTGATCTCGTGGCCGGCCCACTTGGCTTCCACCGTTTCACGAATCACCGCGGCCAACCGCTCATCGGAAGCGCCGGAACGCAGCAAATCTTTTACATCCGTCTCTTCGATGGCGAACAGACAATAGCGCAGCTTGCCATCGGCAGTCAGACGAATTCGATTGCAATGATTGCAAAACGGATGGCTGACCGAACGAATGAAACCGACGCGCCCCACGCCATCGATGAATT
>CAYLSS010000685.1:0-3434 GCA_964385765.1 uncultured Solibacteraceae bacterium | reverse complement strand
ACAGCACCTGCTGGATCTGCGGCCCGTCCACATCGGCGTTCATCGTACCGTCGTCCGGCAGCGCCAGGCGGAGCTGAATGTTCTTGCACCGGCATGGTTCGGCCACCATGGCCGCGGCTTGCTCGATCAGCGGACCGACGGGCTGTACATGACGATCCGCCAGAGCCGGGCGCCCGAAGGCCAGCAGCCGGGCCACGATCTGGTCAAGCCGGTCCACCTGCTGGATGGCGCCCGCTGCCTGTTCCGGGGCGGCGGCGCCCCGCTCGAGCTTCCGGCGCAGCAACTCAAGTGTGAGTTTCAGCGAGTTGAGCGGGTTGCGGATCTCGTGCGCCACGCCGGCTACCGCTTTGCCCAGCGCGGCAAGACGGTCCTGACGGCGCAACTCGGTTTCCAGCGCCGTCCTTCGATCGGCCATCTGGTTGATAGCCTCGGTGATCTGGCCGAAATCGCCCGCCACCGCGGGCATGCGGTAAGACAACTCGCGCTCCATGCGGCTCAAGCCCGATTTCACTCCAGCAAGTCCGGACCGCAGCGAGTACCACACGGAGACCAGCCCCCCAAGCCCGAGTACGGCGGAGAGCATCAGCCCCGCCAGCAGCAGCCGCCTCCGCTGGACCACGGGATCGCGAACACCGGCAAGCTGCTTCATCGCCCAGGCATAGCCGTCGCCGGTACTGAGGGGAACGGCGGCTGCAACCCCGAGATCAACATCCCACTCCACGGTGGCGGTAACCGATTGGCCGCCCGTTCCCTGTCCGGCCAGCAGCGCTCCAATCAATTCGCTTTCTTCCGGAAACAGGCTGCGTCCGCCGCTGAAGCCGATCACCTGCCGCGACGCGCCGAGCAGGAAGCCTCCATCGATTTCGCTGTAGGAGCGCAGCACCGTAACTGTCAGGCCTCGAAGCGATACGTCCTGCGCCGCCAGCGGCAACTGCTCGAGTGGATCATCCACGACAAAAGCCGCGCGATCTTCGTACTGCAGCTTGAGTTCGCGGCAGGCGGCGATCACCTGCTCCTCAGCCTCTTCCACAAGACGGCTCTCCGTGCGACTGATGACGTCCCGTATTAACACACCAGCCAGGCTCAGAAGCGCCAGCGAAGCCAGCACGACAATCGCGATCTGCGCGCGCAGCGGGATCATGGTTCCAGACGCGGTGGATCTGGCTCACGAATAGCCGCCTGAGCCAGCGACTCGAGCGCTCTGGCCAAATAGCCGGCCGCATCGCCAAGTGTTTCGGCGCGTTTGAATCGTCCGGCGTCGTAGGCTCGGCGGGCTTGCTGATAGAGCGACCGGGACAGCTTCAGATACTCGGCGGCGTTGTCTTCCTTACTTCGTTCAGCGAAGTACTCGCCCTGCTGGACGCGAAAATAGTCGCCCTCGAGGTCTCGAGCCGCCTTGCGCCGGTCCTCCTCGTCCCCATTATCCTGATCGCGCGCCTGCAAGATTCGTTGGCTCGCCTCGAGAAGAGCATCGGTGGCCTTGGCGAAGCGATCAAACCGATACGGATCGTCGCGCGTCTGCTTTGTCCGCTCGAGCAGGTTCTCGGCCTCCTGGTGGAGCCACTTCTGTTCTTCGGTGGGATCCGGGTAGGCGAAATAGCGCCGCCCGAGCTTCTCGGCGAGTTCCTCGATGCGCTCGTCCTGTTCCTGGTCGCGCTTCTTCTTGTCGCCCCCGCCCGCATAGATGCTGACGGCGAGCGACACCACAATTCCAATGATTATGACACTGCGTTTCATGCGCACTTCCTGGATATCAGAATTTGAGCCGCGGGAAAAGCCGGGGGGTTCCGGCCGGCGCTGTTGAGATCACTCCATCGGAAGAACTCACCGCCTCTAATGACTGGTGAGTCAATCGACTCGGCGGAGAAACCCTGAATAGGGGGATCTGGCCGCCCGGCGCCGCTCGGCCGGGTGCACGAATGGGCTGCATGCACAGATTCGAATTGCAATTGTATGACCGCGACCTCGGCACTATTTTCCAATAAGTTAAGATCTCAGTGGAAGGCTTTCGTGTGAAGAACGAACGCTGGGCGGGCGGAAATCACCCATTGGTATTCGGGTGAATCCGGTTTCTTGCCGACAGTCGGCTACTTGTGATGCCGTATCCGAGTGCGCTAGTCTCCAAAGTGCCCGAGGAGGATTTGCGCCATGGGTTTCGAAGACGATGACAAAACCGTCTACAACGTCGTGGTGAATCACGAGGAACAGTACTCGATCTGGCCGACGCATCGAGAGATACCGGCCGGCTGGAAGGCCGCCGGCAAGTCCGGTTCTAAAAAAGAGTGTCTCGACTACATCGACGAAGTGTGGACCGACATGCGGCCACTGAGCCTGCGCCGCCAGATGGAGGAACAGGAAGCCCGCCGGAAGACCGCGGGAGAAAAAAAGAGCCCCACCTCTGGTCCCACGGGCGCCTGACGCTATTGCCCGGGTCTGAATATATATGTTCGAGCTCCATCCACAGGACGAAACTCGAACCAACCATCCGCCTTCGAGGTGAGCTCCACCGGACCGATCAGCTCGCCATCGGGATCGTAGGCGACCATCGCCCCTGGACCGCTCGCCCGGAAGGCCAGTCGCTCATTGCCGTAGATATCGATGAGCTCGACCACGCCTTCGCCCTCGTCGCGCCGGGCAACGCTGCCTGATGCGCCCACGCCGCCACGTTGGGTCCACCGCCCACGGCCATCCAGGTATTCGTATTCCGCCGACCTGACGTAGTCGATCCGGCGGTCGCCTTCGAGAGCAGACAGCTCATAGAAGTCCTTCCCAGAGTTGAAGACCAGCCATCCCGAGACCGGCAGCCGTACCTCTTCGCCCTCATGATCGCGAACCGTCCACTGCTCTTCCGGGTTTCGGTTGACGTAGACGTGGGTTCCGTTGGGGTAGACGACGTGAAGCCGTGATTCCTCCATCGCACCATTGGCGTGAGCCTCGCTAGGGCTATGGTATTCGCCGCCGGAGTAATACTCGATCGTCTTCGGCGCAAGGAACGCGTATTGCTGCTGCAGTTGCTGCATCATGTAATACGAGCGTGTCATCACCTCGACGCCGAACTCCGTGTCCAGGCCCCAGTCGCGAACCAGCCAGCCCATATTGCCGTACGCAATGGTGGTCGCCAGGAAGAGATCGACATACCCGCGGCGCTGCGGCGATTCTTTCCAGTCCTTATCCAGCTTGCTAACATAGTAGGGGAAATAACCCATCCCGTAATTACATTCGAGCGGGTGGATCTTCAATAGCTTGAAAGCGACGTCCAACGGATGCTCGAGCAGATTGACGTCGGTGTAGACCCAACCATATGCGCCCGATTCCAATCCTGCCCAGAGCCATTGAAACGTGCCCTCTGACTGCGTCGGCCCATAGACTCGCTGGTCATTGAGCAGGAGCTGCCCGTAGGCGTAAAAGGTGGCGGCCATGGTCCCGGCGCCCGG
>CAYLSS010000684.1:0-3447 GCA_964385765.1 uncultured Solibacteraceae bacterium | reverse complement strand
CGGCTACGGCGATCGACAACTCCTTGCGCGGCGGCGGGGTCCGGTCGAAACGCGCAATACCGCCGATGGGAAACATCACGATTTCCTTGGTCTGGACTCCGAGCCGCCTCGCCACCGCCGCGTGACCGAGCTCATGCAGGAGAACCGAAGCAAACAGCGCCCCTAGGAAGATCGCATCGCCGGCCACGGACTGGCCGTCTTCCAGGCCCACGATGACGAGAAAAACGGCGAGAAGGACGAAGGTGAAGTGAAATCGTATGGGAATGCCCAGCACAGTGAAGCCGGCGACCGACCCGGGAATAGGGTGCTGGTTGCCGCTTGTCTCGGAGGGTGGCTGCAAAGAGGCTCCTAATGAGAACCTTAGCAAGCCCCGAGAGGCTTTGGGAGAAAGCTTGCTAGATCGGGAACTGCTCGACATCGGCCAACTGCATGTAGTTGGGGCGCTCGGCCACCGTCCGGTGACGGAAGCTGCGCAGCACCTGGCCGTGGAACAGAAGAAAGGTTCCGGGCAACTGGAGGACATCGCCGCCAAGCCGGCCTTGGGTATGTCCACCGAGGAGCATGGCCTGGGCTCCTCGCCGCCATATCCGCGGCCCCAGCAGCTTCAGGAAGTCAGCGCGGCCGAGTCCGAAGGCCCGGTATACAGTCCGCCGCGGATCACTGACCCGGGGCAGGTCCTCGAGTCTGTAGCGCTTAAAGAAGACGGCCGCCTGGGGCTCGCTCCCCATGTGAACCAGTACGATGCGTGTCCCCATGGCTTCGATCGACTGCCGGCCGGCTGCCAGGTCCGCCAGCGCTTCCCGGCAGAAAGGACAGCCGAAGTACCGCAGGAATACCACCAGGACAGGCCCATGATGGCTCAACTGCTCGACGGTATGGCCCATCTGAGTCCGGGCCTGGAGAGCCATCCGCTGCACCTCGGCCGAAACAACCCGGCTGCTTCCGGCATGGTGATTCAGCGCCCCGATCAGGATTGCCGCGAACGGCGCCAGCCAGATCAGATCATTGGTGACAATCGTCCAGCCGGCATCCCATGGAAACCGCTCCCGGCTCGCCGCCAGGGCAAAGCCGATGGGTCCGAGCACCTTACCAAGAAAGCCCACCAGCACGATGGGCCAGTGCCGGAAGGGGTCCGACGCCGCAATGAAATAGCCGGCACCGTAGAGGCCAACGATCATCCCGATGCACTGCCACAACTCGGGGTAAAGGGGCGGACTCATCCCCACCCACTCGAATGGCCGCAGCGGGAAGAGGACGACAAAAGCGCCCCAAAGCAGGTTATAAGCGCCGGCGAGTCGCAGGATCCAACGCATCCAGGGCTTGTCAGCAGTGAGCATGATGAACGAGTGGGCTTGCCCAAACCCTCTTCTTCGATGCCGGCAAACTCCAGACCGGGCCAGAACCTGAAGGATTCTCAGGATTTTGCGAACAGCCGCCAGCTTCTAGGCTTCTTGGGCGCCGGAATGCCGGCGGCCGCGAGAATCGGCGCCGCGGCCTCGGAACTCATCCTGTTCGCCTCCCGGGTCGCCGCGTCGGCCTCGCGCGCCAGGCAGAAGCGGTCGACTTCATACCAGGAAAGAGCCACCAGCCTGTCGAGATCCTTCCGTTCTGACCATGAAAGCTGCCCGTCCATCGCCCGTAGGAACTGCCGCACCGGGATCGGATCCTTGGAGCCGGACTCGCTCGCCAGCCGGTGCAGCGTAGGGCCGGCCTCTGCAATCGAGAATCCCGGCAATCTTTCAGAGAGCAGCTCTTCGGCTCGCCGGCGGGTCGTGCTGGCAGTCTCCAGGCACATCCGCATCAGCGACGCCGCGGACGGGTCATCGTAGCCGAAAACAGCGAACCAGACGGTCTGCTTCTCCACGCCTGTGAACGGCTCGAGCGCAGCCTGAAATCCTTCCCAGTCCACTTCCGGCTCGGGAGGGGCTACACCGGCAAAGGCCAGCAGCGAGTCCCGTGCCTCAAGGACGAATTCCCGCTCCGACATCGGCGCCGCATTCCGCAGCGGACTGGTCTGATCCTCGCGGAGATAGCGCAGAAAGCGGCTCCACAGTACATTGCTGTCGGACGCCGGCTGGTAGTGCCGCACCAAGTGGCGGAACACCGGGACGAAGCAGGTCGCCAGGTGCATCCAGCCTTCCGGCCGGTCGCGCAGGCAGTCCTCGATCATCTCGAAACTGGTATAGATTGCCAACGGTGGTGATCCCCTCTCGGTCGATTGTATCGGGAAGCACGGCCGCAATGCTGCCCGAGGAGGCGATGCGATCAATCCGCGCCCGGCGTTCTCACCCCACCTTGAAGTCGATGCCCTGCGCCAGCGGAAGCTCGCCGGACCAGTTGATGGTGACCGTTTGGCGGCGCATGTAAGCCTTCCAGGAATCGCTGCCCGCCTCGCGGCCGCCGCCGGTCTCCTTTTCCCCGCCGAAAGCGCCGCCGATTTCAGCGCCGCTGGTCCCTATATTGATGTTCGCGATGCCGCAGTCTGACCCCCGCGCGCTCAGAAAAGTCTCCGCCGAGAGCAGATTCGTGGTGAACATCGCCGAAGAAAGACCCTGCGGGACAGCATTGTGCCACTCGATGGCCTCGTCGATCTCATGAAACTCCATTAGATGCACGATCGGCGCGAAGATCTCTTCGCTAACCACCGGCATATCGGGCCGTGACCGCACAATCGCCGGCTCCACGAAGAAGCCTCCGCCGCGCTGAATCCGTCCACCACCGCGGAGCACCTCGCCGCCTTGCGAGCGAATGGTCTCGAGCCCCTCCATCATGTCGGCGACCGCGGTCTCGTTGATCAGCGGACCCATTACCGTCTCCTCATCGAGCGGATTGCCGATTTTGATCTGCGCATAGGCGTCCACCAGCGCGTTCCTGAAGCGCTCGGCGATCCCGTTCTGAACGAAGATGCGCCGGATCGTCGTACAGCGCTGCCCCGCCGTTCCGACCGCCCCGAAAAGGACCGCGCGCAGAGCGAGGTCGAGATCGGCGTCGTTGGCGATGATGACGCCGTTGTTGCCGCCCAACTCGAGAATCGTCCGCCCGAGCCGTTTGCCCACCACCTCGGCCACCCGGTAGCCCATCCGACAGGAACCGGTCGCGCTGACCAGCGCGATCCGCGGATCGGCCAGCAGTTCCTCGCCGACTGTCGACCCCCGTCCGATCGCAAGACTGAAAACACCCGCCCAGCCGTGGCGCTCGAGCACGCGATGGGCGATCTTCTGCACGGCAATCGCCGCCAGCGGCGTCTCCGACGACGGCTTCCAGATCACGCAGTCGCCGCACACCGCCGCGATAAACGCATTCCAGCTCCACACCGCCACCGGGAAGTTGAAGGCCGAAATCACTCCGATCACGCCGAGCGGATGCCACTGCTCGTACATCCGGTGGCCGGGGCGCTCGCTGTGCATCGAAAGTCCGTAGAGCTGGCGCGAGAGACCGACGGCAAAG
>CAYLSS010000683.1:0-3450 GCA_964385765.1 uncultured Solibacteraceae bacterium | reverse complement strand
TCCAGAACGAGATCGTGCCGCTGTGCATGGCGATGGTAGTCGGCGTGATCGGCATGAAGAGTCTTGGCGGAGGTTCCGGGCAAGGCACGATCCCGGAGCACAGCGACGTATCGGCCGAAGAGTGCGTCCGGTTCGCGCTGAGCCAGCCGATCTCATCGCTCTGCCGCGGATGGGAGACGCGCGAGGAAATGATGGCTGACATCAAGATCGCCTCCGGATTCCAGCCGCTGGACGAAGCCGCCAAAGCGGAGATTCTGGCCAAGGCCAGGCCTGACGCGGGCGACGGCCGGTACGAGCGCTTCAAGTCAGCCCAGGACTACGACCATCCGCTGTACCGCAAGATGCACGACTTCCTGGAAGGAGACTGATCCGGGTTTGATGGCGTGCGCCCGGCTGTCATCGCCCTTCTTCCGGCGTTCCACGAAGGGAATGAACGGGAGGGGGCGCGGCTGATGGGCGGGGCATGCGGGCCGACTGCAAAACGCGCTGCCACAGATCGGGCACGGAGCGGGGAGGATCGGTGATCAAGCCGCGTGCCAGATGGCGCGCCTGTTCTTTCACGGTCTCCCTCGTGATGTACTCCGCCGGGGACTTGCCGTCGATACGGGCCATCAGCAGGCACCCCAAATGAAGGGGCGTGGCGGGTTCATACCAGGTGGCGTCTTCCGGGAGTGACGCGGCCAGAGTTTCCCAGAAGCGCAGACCGACAGCCGCATAGCGATCCGCCGACCGCGGCCGATGGAGCAATTTCAGCACCAGGTGGTTGAGCAGGAAGGCGGCGTCGAACGACGGGTCGCCGAAGTGGATGACTTCGAAATCAATCGCCATCATACGGGTGCCGGCGACCAGGAAGTTCTTCGGACTCCAGTCGCCGTGGACAGCGGCAAGGCGCCTGGTACGGGCATCGCCGGCGCGGGCTTTGAAGTGGGCTGCAAGATCGGGATGCCTGGTGGCCGTAAATTCGTAGTACGGGTCGAGCCGAAGCTGTTCGAAAGCGTGCTGGTCGCCGAAATCGCGTTCCCAGATCGGCGACTTCCAACTTGCCTGGTAGATGCCGGCCAGCATGTTTGCGACGCGTTCCCCGAGCCGGGGGTCGGCGTCGCCGGCGAGTAGCAGCGACTTCCACGTGACAGCTCCCGAGGGAGCGGCTTCCATCGCGAACAGGAAGTTCTCGGGATCCGTGAAGAGCACTTCGGGCACAGCGCCGGTCGGCAGATGTGGGGCGAGTGCCTCGAGCGCCCTCCATTCTCGCTGGATGCGATCCCGGTCGGCAAGCCATTCCTCGGCGACACGCAGCTTCGGAAGCGCCTGCTTGAGCACGAGCCTCCGTCCATCGGCTTCCGCGAGGAGGACGGTATTCGAGACGCCCCCGCCGAGAGCGCGCACCTTCCAATCGGCGTCTCCAAGCCGTGCCTTAAGATAGTCGCCTGCGTTCTCGAGATCCAGTTCAAGCAAGCCACAATCATAGCAATGGCATCGGACAATGGAAGTATGCGCAAGGGATACGTCGGGCCCGCAATGATCGCGTTGATGCTGCTCGGGGGCGCCGCGTTCGCGGAAGACGACCTTGAGCGGACCGTCACGCTGATGGCCAAGATCGGCCGGAGTTTCTCGCCGAGTTTTTCTCCGGACGGCGACCAGGCGGCTTTCGTGTCGGATATCTCCGGCGTGCCGCAGGTGTGGACCGTCCCGGTGGAGAGCGGCTGGCCCGCCAAGGTAACCGCACTCGACGACCCGGTGGGCGAGGTGCACTGGTCCCCAGCCGGCGATTGGCTCGCGTTCAGCCTCGCTCCAGGCGGTGGCATGAATCAGCAGATCTACCTCGTGCGCCCCCAAGGCGGAGCGCCGCGGCGGATCAGCGCGGGCGGGAAGATCAATCACTACCTGGGCCACTGGGACCACGGCGGCAAGATGCTGGCCTATTCATCGAACCGGCGGGATGCGAGTGGGATCGACGCTTATACCTATGAGCCGGCCAACGGACGTTCGCGGCTGCGGGCGCGGACGGGCGGGATCAACTTCCTGACCGACATCGGCCCCGAGCGCCGAAGGGGCGTCGTGTCCCGGATGGCCAACCGGGGAGACGATAATCTCTACCTGGTCCATTTTGGCTCGCGGAAGGAGCTACTGCTGACACCCCACGATCCACCGGGCGAGTTCGGCGGCGGCTACTTCTCTCCCGATGGACGGACTGTTTACCTGTTGACCAACAAGAGTCGCGACCGGAGCGCATTCGGCCGGGTGCGGCTCGACGAGGAGGGCGATCCGGGTGAGATCGAAGTCCTGGCCGATCGCGACGACGCTGAACTCGAGGAACTCGCGGTCAGCGAAGATGGCCGAACGGCCGCCCTGTTGTGGAATGCGGCCGGCCGCAGCGAACTGTCGTTCTATGATCTGGAGTCCGGCACGGCCAGGGCGGGACCTGAACTGCGGGGTGCGGTCGGTTACGGCTTGACATTTTCGAAAGACGGCCGGCTGCTTGCGCTGGCGGTTTCCGGGGCCGCGGCGCCGTGGGATATCTGGGTCATCGACAGCGAAACGAACCGGATGCACAAGTTGACCCACAGCCCGCATGCGGGTGTGGATCTTTCGGCGCTGGTGAAGCCGCGATTGGTCCAGTTTCGCTCTCATGACGGACTCGAACTGAGCGGTTGGCTGTACGTTGCCCCGGAGGCCAGGAGCCGCGGCCCGGTGGTGCTGAGCTTCCATGGCGGTCCGGAAGGACAGGAGCGGCCATACTTTCGGGCAGATTATCAGGCACTGCTCGCGCGCGGCATCTCCGTCTTCGCTCCCAACGTGCGCGGCTCTTCGGGATTTGGCAAGAAGTTCGTCAACCTCGACAACGCGGCGCTGCGCTGGAACGCGATCAAAGATATCAAGGCTTGTGTGGAGTATGTTGTCCGCAGTGGGATCGCAGATCCGAAGCGTATCGGCATCATGGGCGGGTCCTACGGCGGCTACATGGTGATGGCCGGCCTGACGGAATACCCGGAATTGTTCGCGGCCGGAGCGAACCTGTTTGGCGTGGTCAACTTCGAGACATTCTTCGAGAACACCGAACCGTGGATGGCGGCCATTTCAACGAAGGAATACGGGGATCCGGAGACGCAGTCCGACATGCTTCGGGCGCTGTCTCCGATCCACAAGATCGACCGTGTACGCGCGCCGACCATCGTCCTGCACGGGGCCAATGACACGAACGTACCCGTGGTGGAGGCCGAACAGGTGGTGGAGAACCTTCGCGAGCGGAACGTGCCGGTGGAATATGTGCTGTTCGAAGACGAAGGACATGGTTTCCAGAAGACGAAGAACCGGATCGAGTCGACGGTAGCGGTCGTGCGGTGGTTCGAGAAGTACCTAACGAGATAACCGCTCGGACTGAAGCTCAGACCGGGCGTCCCCTCTTACGGGCAATCGCCCATTCCGTGAAGGGCGAACCCGCGGGGCGGA
>CAYLSS010000682.1:0-3451 GCA_964385765.1 uncultured Solibacteraceae bacterium | reverse complement strand
TTTCTGAACCTCGTTAATTGGATCGGCAACGTGATCGCTCCTGTGGGGGCCGCACTCGCCATCGCCGGCGGCCTGGTCGCCTACATCGCCGGGCGCGGCGCAATGCGTTACGTCGTCACCGCGCTCGGATGTCTCGCGGTGTCCGGCGTCACGCGCCTGCTCGAATTCTGGATCAACCAGGGCGGCGGCGGTGTTTCCTGAGGCCCAGAGGGACAACCAACGTTCGGTTGGAGTGCGGGTGATCGGCTGGCCCGCACTCCTGCCGGCGAATGAGGACGAAAGCCATGCCAACCCTTTTGTACGACGTCATGCGAGTGTTGCTCCTCCTGTCCGGTCCGGCTGCGTTCGTCTGCCTGCTGAATGCCGGCATCGCGCTCCGCAGGGAGGGCGGGACGTTGTTCTGGGTCGGCGGAGGCTTCTCGAAATGGATGCTCTGGGCCGTGATCTTCCTGGGTCTGGAGCCGACGCTGACCTGGTTTCAGTTCTTCGGCGCTCCGGTCTTCTTCCCACCCGGGGCCACAATCGGGACGCCCTGGCTCGCCAGCATTCAACAGGATGTCTCCACCTTCGTGAGCTCGTTCATCGTGGGGCGCATCGTACCGGTGGCAGCGGCCTACTTCGTCGTGCGTGCGGTCCTGGACACGGCCAGTGGCACAGGCCCTCTGCCCTCGATTCTCAGCGCGATGTTTCTTCTGGCGATATCCAGCACGCACGCGCTGCTCGACGGCTGGACGCCGGGCGGCGACAGGTTCTCAGTCGCGCTCGGACTCGAATCCATGTGGACGTACCTGGCGAGCCGCATCATGCCCATCGCGGCGGGCCTTGCGGTCTGCGGGGCCATCGTGCTGTTCGCGTTCAATCGCCCGGGATACCTGCGCTTGGTGATGTGCGCGGGCGGCTTCCTGACGGTGAGCGCTCTCTGGATTCTGATCAACCGGATGATGTGACCGACGAGGAGGAACCGTGGACTTTCTGACCGGACTCACCAACCTTATCAACTGGTTCGGCAACGTCATCATGCCCACGCTGGCCGGTCTGTTCTTCGTCGTGGCCGTTCTTCGCTTCTCGCGGCAGTCCGCGTTTCAGTACTCGATGTATGCGGGATTCGCGGCGCTGATGGTCTCCGGCATTCTCCGGGCGATCGAGACCTTCTCACAGCAGCGCGCCTGGAACGATCCGGACACGGTCTGGGTAACGTTGCTCGGGCTGGTGAACTGGTCCGCAAATGTGTTCCTCCCTCTCTACGGTGTGCTCCAGGTGGTGCTGGCAATCATGCACTACGGCGGCATGGGGTTCCGGATCTATCCCGGCGCTCCTTGGCTACGGCATGTCGCCGCGGCGCTGGCGTGTTTCGGACTGTCGGGAGCGCTTCGGCTGGCGGAGTTCTTCATCGCCCAGGGAACCGGAGGGGTGAGTTAGGAGGGCAAGGGGATGGCGCTTGAAGTGACACCAGTACACCGTAATCTGCACCAGCGAGTGACGTTCTTCTACCTCGAGTTCGAGGATCTGTTCATCGTGATCGGCCTCGCCGCGGTGATGAACATCGCCGGCCGGTTCCTGGGGCGAGACCTGTACGGAGTCCCGCTGAACATCGTCCTGCAGTACGTCGTGCCGATTGTGGCCGTCCCGCTGCTGATGCTCTTCAAGTACGGAAAGCCTCACGGCTATATCCGCGACCTGATCGTCTGGCACGCCAAGCCGCACATCTATTGCGGTCTGGAACCGGACCGCGAATTCACGAAGGAGTTCTTGAGGTGATGAAACCACGTACACTCGCGAAACACGAGGAGTCTCTGAGGAAGCCCGCGCTTTGCGAACTGCTGCCGGCGCGCGAGTACCTTGACGGCGTGATGGTCCAGGTTGACGGGAGTATCGTGGCGGGCTACGAGCTGGCCGGATTGAACAGCTTCTACCACGATGACGATCTGCGGAACCGGTCCAAGCACGCCCTGGAGGCGTTGATCCGATCGCTGCCCGAGCGCTCGATGCGACTCCAGATGCGGTTCGAGATTGCGGAGGGCATCGGCGATGTCCGGTCGGCATATCCGCGGCTCAACCGGAACGAGAATCCGGTGCTGCAAGAGATCGACCGCCTGCGTATGCAGCGGTGGGACGCGAATGAAAGGCGCGGCTACTACATGCGGCACCTTCTGCACGCGTACTTCATCTGGAACCCGCAGGTCCATCATGAGCTGGCGGAGAAGCTCCAGGGCAAGAAGCGTTCGATGTTCAGTTTCTCGGCCGAGAAGTGCATCGAGCGGGAACGACGCGTTCACGAGGACCTGTTGTCCGAGTTCAGCAGCCTGCTTGCCGGTGTCGAGCAGACGCTGGTCGCGACGGGTATGGCCGTCCAGCGAATGACAGACGAGGAGATGTTCCTGGAGGCGAAGCGGGCGTTGAACCCGGTGTTCGATGACCGGAGCCCGTTGCGCCGCGCCGAATACTCGCTCATTTATCGGAGCGCGCGCACCCAGATCACGAACACCAGCATCGAGGACGAGCAAGAGAGCTACCTGCAGGTTGGCGGTCTTCTGTACACCTTCGTCAGCATGAAGGACCTGCCTGACGGCACGTTCCCCGGAATCCTGCGCGAACTCCTGGTACTGGACTTTCCCCTGGTCGTCAACGCGGAAGTCACGATTCCCGACCAGACGAAGATTCTGGAGCATTTCAAGGGGCGGCTCCGGCGAATGCAGGCGGCCCAGCGGGATTCTCGGGGCGGGTTCAAGGTCAATGTTGAGGCGCAGGTGGCCCAGAGCCAGTTGCAGGAGGTGCTGCAGGCGGTGATCTCGTCTTCCCTGAAGGTCTGCAACTACTCCCTGGTGATCGCCGTCCGGACGTCAATGCCGATCGTGAGCCGGGCCGATCTCGAGGAGGCGCAGCGGACGCTGAATGACCGTCGACAACGTGTTGTCCATGCCGTCACACGGATGAACGGCGCCCGAGCCATCCCGGAATCGCTGGCGCAACGACGGCTGTTCATCGGCAGCCTGCCGGGCATGGCGCAGGAGAACAAGCGTCATGTGAGCTGTCTGACACTTCACGGCGCCGACCTGCTTCCGATCGAGACATCCTGGCCGGGAACGACGCAGTCGCCGTTGATGCTGCTCGAAACGCCGTATCGACAGTTGATCCCCTTCTCGCCTTACGATCCCTCGATCGGCGACGCGAACATGCTCTTCCTGGCGAAGTCAGGTGGCGGCAAGACCTTCATGGCCCAGATGTTTCTGCTCATGATGGCGCGCGCGAATCCGCTGATCTCAATCATCGAGCGTGGCGACTCCTACCGGCCGCTGGTCGAGCTGATGGGCGGCCGGGTCATCGAGGTGGATCTTGAAGGTTCGGAGACATTGAATCCCTGGGACTTGCCGCCCGGCGAGATCCAGCCGACCAAGGGAGGGTTTGCAGCGTAAGAACATTGTAGCTGCTCAGCCCCTGAAAAGCAAAAGGT
>CAYLSS010000681.1:0-3458 GCA_964385765.1 uncultured Solibacteraceae bacterium | reverse complement strand
AAGGCGTGGAATAGCGGTTCCCGAAACCGGACGCCGCCCCTGAAAAGAGGCCGAATGAACTGCCTCCGAATCCGAACCCGCCGCCTCCGCTGTAGAGGCGCATGATCGCCATCGCCAACCCTTCCGCCTGCCGGTACTTCACCCGGTAGACATAGTTGTCAATGGTGCCGGCGGTCACCTTCACCGGCTGATCCAGCTTGTCGAGCCACTCCTCTACCTGCTCGAACGCCCCCGGATTCGGGGCGACCGAAACAATCATGTTGAGCCGGTCAATCGGCAGGAAGCGGATCGGCGAGGAGTCCTCCCGGAGCGAGATCGACTTGAGAACGGTCTCCAGTTCCTCGGCGAGTTCGGACGGCCGGCGATGCTCCGTTTCGAACAGGCGCACCCGCTGGCTGGCCAGGACCGTATTGTCGAACAAGTCGATCAGGTCCATCGTGCGCCGCATGTTCCGGCGGTTGTCCATGATCATGAGCAGGTTCGCCGGCGGGTAGGCCCACGTGGCGGCGCCCTCGCCGATGAACGGCTCGATCACCTGCGCCAGCTCCTCGACGGTGACGTACTTCAGAAAGATGAGGCTCAACATCACCTGCTCGTCGAGTGGAATGGACTGCGGATTCACCACGGGCGGGATGGGCAGCCGCGGCGCGTCGCCCATCGGCACAATGCGATAAATGTCGCCGACCTGGATCATGGCGGCGCCGTTGATCCGCAGGATCAGATCGAGCAGCTCGCGAGCGTCGATGCCGCTCGTGTCCCCGTATGTGTTGAGGATCACCCCGCCCTGGACCCCGGGATCGAGGATGTAGTTGATCTCGAGCTGGCGGCAGAGCGCGTCGATCACTTGCGTCAAAGCGGCATTCTGCAGGCTCAGCGAGCCGGTCGGCGAGCGCTCGGGCGGCGGCGGTGGCTCCTCCGCCGTCTCGGCCTGAGCGGCTCCCTCGGCAGCCTCGGCTTCGCCTTCGGCCTGGCCGGCTTCCCCCTCCACCGGCCCCTCTGGCTTGGCGGCTTCAGTAGCGGGCGGCTCCACTGCGGGCGCGGGCGCGGGCGTCGGGGCGGCCTGTCCAGGTTCGGCCTGCTCGGCCTGCTGGGCCTCGCCAGGCTCCGGGCCCGGCTTCGGCTTGGCCGGTTTGGCCGGCTTCGGAGCCGGCGCTTCCCGTTCCTCCTGGGGCGTTGGCCGGGGCCCAAAGCCGGGCGGCACCTGTGGCACGGCCACCTGGGTCGCCAATAAGAACGCGCTCAATATCAAAATCGCACGGATCATCCAGCACTACTCCTGTGTGGTCTTCTTGGGCTCTTCCGGCTTGGGTTTGGAGGCTTCGTAGGCCCGGCGTTCCTCCGCCGTGAGCTCGTCCTTCTTGCGATGCCAGGTATACTTGCCGAACGGACCTTCCTTCTCGAAGCGGATCCGGTCGCCTTCGTCGAAGGCTTTGATGCCGGCCGGCGCCGCGGGCTTCTCCGCTTTTGGCGTCGTCGGACCGGGGTTGTTCTCCTCCTCGTACCGCACCAGCCCGAAGGGAGTTTGCCGGTAGATCCAGACCTTCCCGTCGGCATCCTTGTGCCGGTGCGTGTAGGCGTCGATCTTCTCGGCATCGGCCGGCAGCGTCAGCCGGCCCTTCGGCTTTGCCTTCGCCGCCTCAGCCTTCTCGTCACCGGCGGCGAACATCACCAGCGGGATTAGCAGCATGATCCAACGGAATCGCTTCATTTCGTCTCCACTCCCTTCTTTTAGGCCCGTCCTCGTACTCCGTGCCGCCGCCTACTGGGCCGGCTCCCAACGGCATACTTTGCCGAAAGGCGTCTGGGTAACCACCTTTTTGTAGCCGCCCACGACGGTGCCCGGCTCGGCGGTATCGCCCGGCTTGCATGCCTTGATTCCGCCGCCGAGGTCCACATCGCTCGGTCCCGCCTTTTCCGCTTCGCCAATCACCTGGCTCGGCGCCTTGGACGGCTTGGGCTTGGACGCGGTCGGCCGCCGGGGCCTGGCCTGCGCGACCTCGCTCGGCTTCAGCTCCTCAATCGAGCGCGTGATCCGCCCGCCCTCCCAATCGAGAATCAAGCGGTCATTGGCCACCTGCACGATGGTGAACTCGCCGATCGTGTCCCCGGCGCGATACGCCCGCTGCGGCGCGTTTTCATCCGTTGAGAGAATCACTGTCGGCCCGGACCCGAGATCGAGCACCCCGTGAGCCAGGGGCAGCGGCGGCAGCGGCGGTGGCGGAGCCACTTCGATCTCGATGTTCGGATTCCGGTCCGGGAAAAACAGCACCTGCTGCGCCACCGGGCTGTAGTCGGCGATATAAGCCGGGGGCGGAAGAGACACGGCCGGCTCGGTCACCGTCTCCACCGGCTCGAGAGGCTGGCCGACCACGGCGGCTTGCCGCTCCTTGCCGCTCTCCACCATCTCCCACAATCGCCAGCCGGCGGCCGCCAGCAGCACGACCAGGGCGACGTTCAGCGCGATGAGTTTCCGGGTCAAAACCTACCCATCCCCCTCTGCTCGGGAACCAACGCGCCCGGGACCGCACCGCTCACCCGCAGCCGGACCTGGATCGTCTTGTCCTCTTCGTTCCTTGTGCTGATTCGGATCTCGTCGGTCACGACCGCGGGCGGCTGCGCCGTGAGATCCGCCATCAGGTTTACAAGCTGCTCGATGGTGCAGTCAAAGCTCACCGAAACTTTCGCCTCGCCGTAGTCCTCGCTGCCGGAAAGCGGCTCCACCTGCCCGATTTCGACGGAAGCAAATTCCAGCGGCGGATCCTGCCGCGCACCGATCTCCCGCAGGATTGTGAGCAGATCCGCCTGCGCCTGCTGCGCGGTCTCGCTGGCGATGAGCCCCTGCTCCCAATTCGCCAAATCAGCCTGGAGCGCCGCTAATTGCGCTTCCTTCGCCGGAACCTGGGCCGCAAGCCGCCGCACCTGCGCGAGCCGTTGTTCGGCCGTCTCCACGCCGCCGGCGACTCCCACTTCCTCCGGCCCACCGCCCTGCGGCCACAGATAAACCACCAGGGTGAGCATCACCGCCGCTCCAAGCCCGATCAAGGCCCGCCGGTCACGCTGCGATAGATTCATGGGGCGCCTCCCGGCGAACCGGCCTCGCGGATCGTCCTGATGGAGAAGCTCTGCAACTGCCCGCTGCCGGAGATCTGCGACGTAAACTCCGAGTTGCGGAACAACGGTGACGCATCGAGGATTTCCAGCAGCCGGTCCGCCTGTGGAGACTCGCCGGTGATCGCCACATGCGACCGCGTAATCTGCAGGCTCCGGACCCAGGCCGGCGGCTGGAGCGCCAGGGTGACTGCAAGCAGTGCGTTCAGGTCTTCGTGGGTTTGGTTCCGGAACCGGCGCAGCAGTTCCCGCCGCGCTCTCACTTTCTCGATCTCGCTGTCGAGTTCGTTCACCCGGCCGGCGACTGGGGCGTGCCTGGCGATCTCTGCTTCGAGCGCCGCCGCGTAGCT
>CAYLSS010000680.1:0-3471 GCA_964385765.1 uncultured Solibacteraceae bacterium | reverse complement strand
AACCGCCTGGGAGCTCTGTGCAGGTTTGTATGATCGTCGCGCGAGAATCGGAGGCGTAGAAGCGGCGCCTCGAACAGGGCGGCAGGCGGGTTTGGCGGATGCTGAGCGGGGGGGCGGCAGGTGTGCCGCCGTGCCAAACCAGCTCGGGCAAGGTGATGAGCAGAGTTTGCATCCTCCCCTGGAGTGCGGTCCTAAAGTGAGACAGCTCCGAATCTGACACTTCTCAACAGAAGAAGAGCGCCATGGAGAGGAAGAAGCGTTACCGGCGATATCCGGCCGGCGTGCGGGTGAGCGCAGT
Source organism: uncultured Solibacteraceae bacterium (assembly GCA_964385765.1). Lineage (GTDB taxonomy): Bacteria > Acidobacteriota > Terriglobia > Bryobacterales > Bryobacteraceae > CAWELS01. The sequence goes on along the minus strand of CAYLSS010000680.1, from coordinate 3,173 downwards.
GGAGCGGATGAAGCTGGGCGGAAACCTCAGCGAGTTGATCCGTAGCCATTGCTTTGACGAACGACTCGCCGAATGGGGTGGTTTTGCTCTCCAGTGGTCTCATGATCCTCAGTTCAAAACCGTCTCCGCCGGCTTAGATTTCTGCGCGTAGACGGATTCGTTGACGTGAATGCCGAGGCCGGGCTTGTCGCTCACGGTGTAGTAGCCGTTGTGGAACGAGTAACCATCCACATCGATCACGTCGCACGTCGAGCGATCATCCTCGGCTGCGATGACACCCTTCGCCGACTTCGCCAGATGCAACCCCATGAGAAGCCCGATTTGCGACCCCCAGTTGTGGGGAACCGCGAAGCCGCCGACCGCCGCGGCCATCTCGCCCATTTCCCGGTTGTCGAGCAGGCCTCCGCGGCGAATGTCCATCTGAAGCACGTCGATCAGCCGGGTGGGTTTGAGGTAGGGCCGAAACGCATCGAGATCGCGAACGCTCTCTCCATCGGCGATGAAGGTGTTGATACCGGCGGCCCTCATACGGCTCCGCAGGTTGGCGTACTGTTGGGGATCCTCCGGGAATAGCTCCTCCATCCAGGCGAGGCTCGCGTCGTTGGCTCCTTCGAGAAGTCGCCATCCGCGCTCGTGGTCGTCCCGGAAGCCGTTGTTGGCGTCGGCCAGCACCTTCACGTCAGGGCCGACCGCCGCGCGAACCGCCCGGAGCACCTCGATGTCGCGCAGAAGGCCGGCCTCTTTTTCCATCCATTTCCAGCCGCGGCCAACCTTGAACTTCATGCCAAGGTATCCGCTGCGCATCGCCTCTTCCGCCTCCTCGACGACGGCGCGAACACCGCGGTCGCGGAACCAGACGTCGCTGAAGTAAAGGGTGCCGTCGTACACCTCGACGCGGTCGCGCACTGAATCGCCGATCAATTGCCAGCATGGCTTGCCCGTCAGCTTGCCGATCAGGTCAAACAACGGACCGTCGAGGTGCCGGTAGCGGCGGAGAAGGTCGCGGTGGGTTTCGGCGCGTCCGGTGATTCGGCCGCTCCGCATTTTGTAAAGCTGAAGCGGGTTCGAGCCTATCAGCTTCTTAGCGCCGGCGAGAAACTCGGGATCGGGGGTCGCGTATCCCATGGTGCCGACTCCTTCCGCCCCCTCGCTGGTCTTGATCCGAACGAGGGTGCCGGTATAGGTGTGCCCTTTCGGCGCCTGGTCATAGGAGTTCATGGCGACGAACTTGTGAAAGCGGCCCTGGAAGGGCGCAAGCGTGACGGATACGATTCGCGGCGCGGAACGGGCCGCCAGGGGAAGAGCGGGACTCGCCGCGAGTCCCGCTACAAAGTGCCGTCTGGTCATTGCGAGCATCCTTACAAATTCATTTTCGCACTCAGTTGAGAGACGCGTGGTGTCTCAGCGGAGGTGGACCTGCCGAAATTGCCACTGTTGAGGTCCGAACTACCCCGGCGCCGACGTACTGCGCGGCGGTCGCCACCCTGTCCGTCGCCGTTGAAGTCGCCCCTCGGCCAGGGTGCGTGGGGTGAACGGACTGAACTCTGGCCGGGGGACTCAGCCGGCGAGGCCGAGGGTGCGCGGCAGCCACAGCGACAGGGCCGGCCAGTACGTGATCAGCATCAGGGCGAGGAACATGGCGGCGAAGAACGGCAGCATGGGGCGGGTCACCCTGGCAATAGATGTCTGTCCCACGCCGCAGCCGATGAACAGGCATGTGCCCACCGGAGGCGTGCACAGTCCGATGCAGAGGTTGGCAATCAGCATGATCCCGAAGTGAAGCTCGTCCATCCCCAGCGATGTCACCACCGGCAGGAAGATTGGCGTGAAGATCAGCACCGCGGGCGTCATGTCCATAAAAGTCCCCACCACGAGCAGCAGCAAATTAATGGTCAGGAAGATTATTAAAGGATTCGAGGAGAGCCCGAGCAGGCCGGCGCTGACCGTTTGCGGAATGTTCTCGGTGGTGAGCAGCCAGGACATTCCCGAGCTCGCGCCAATCAGGAACATGACCACCGCGGTGGTAATTCCCGTCTGCCGCAGGATCGCGGGCATATCCGTCAGCTTGACCTCACGGTACACCACAACGGTCACGAAGAACGCGTAGGCCACAGCGATGGCGGCCGCCTCCGTGGCCGTGAAGATTCCGGCCAGGATGCCTCCTATCACGATGAAGATCAGCATCAGGCTAAGGAAGGCGCGCCGGAAGGTCGGATACAGCGCGACAGCGATCCCGCAGAGCAGTGCAATGATCACGTCGACTTCTCGGAGGACAATCTTGCCCACCACGGGGATGGCGAACGAAATCCACCCGACGCTCACGGCCCAGAAACTAAGAATTCCGAGCATCAGCAGGCCGGCGAACGAGGCCCACTTCCACCGCGAAATCGACACTCCCGCGGCGGCGGAGCGGTATCCCCGGCGCAGTGAGATCACCCCGCAAACCACCATGATGCACAGTCCGGTGACAATACCGGGAAAGACTCCCGCCATGAACATGGCGGCAATCGAGACGCTTCCCGACGCGACGGCGTAGACGATCATGATATTGCTCGGCGGGATCAACAGGCCGGTGGTGGCCGCCGTGGTGGTCACCGAAACGTTGAACTCGCGGTTATACCCCTTCCGGTTCATTTCCGGGATCATGAATCCGCCGACCGAAGAGACGGCCGCCGCCGCGGAGCCGGAAATGGCGCCGAACAACATGCAGGTCAGAGTATTGATATAAGCCAGCCCTCCCGGCAACTGCCCCATCAGCGAAGCGGCGAAGTCAATCAGACGCCGGGCCATTCCGCCCTTGCCCATGAGCTGTCCCGAAAAGATAAAGAAGGGGATCGCCAGCAGCGCGAAGCTGTCTATACCGTTCGCCATTTTCATTGCGATCGTGTAGTTCGGGTCGCCGCCCGCCGCCAGAATGGCCAGGAAGCTGGACAAGGCGATGGCCACCGCGATGGGAACGTGCATTACCAGCAGGACCGCGAAGCTGACCACCAGGATGATGCTGATCTCAGCCATCAGCACGCCTCGGACGGGTTGTCGGGCGGGGCGGTCGCCGAGCGGGCCTCCGCACCGGAGCCGAAGACATTCTCCAACAGGGATTCGAAGCAGAACAGCGTGATGAAAACCCCGCTGATGGGCACGGCCAGATAGACGTAGCCTTTGGGGATCGCAAC
>CAYLSS010000679.1:2155-3475 GCA_964385765.1 uncultured Solibacteraceae bacterium | reverse complement strand
ACGATCAGTGCACGTTTCTTTGGTTACTGCAGACTACGTGTTCCATGGCTTCATGGTCAACGAGGTAGGTCGCGCGGTAGTCAAGGGTGAGATGTTTCCTGTTGAAGCCAGTTGGGTCCGGTTACACGGCGGATGATCCCTTTGCCTGCTCGATCCCAGACACCCCACCAAGTTGCCACGGCATTCGGCGCACCTCCCCTTCCAGGCTGCCTGCCGGAATCAGATCAGATCCTGGAGCAGATGAGTGGTCGGGTAGGGATGCCCGACGTATTGCCGGAATCCCTCCCCGTATTCAATACCCGCCCGGCGGCCGACCTCGCGCGACATGCGCTCCATCATCTCCAGGTACTCGTCGATGCCGTGCTGGCGCCGCAGCCATTCCCGCTGAGAGGCATGGCCAGCGAACATCTGTTTCTTCGTCTCGAAGAATTTCCCGATATCCACGGTGAAGTCCGGCTCCACCGGCCGGTTGTCGCGGTCGACCGCGCCAATGGGATCCATGAAGTAAAGGTGGGGGATCCCGCCCAGCGCCGGGGCGGCATCGTAGGCCGAGGTGTCGTAGTTCGGTGCGGGGGCTCCAAAGCAGGCGTCGCGCACCAGAGCGCTGGTCGCTTCGTGGTCGCACATGTAGTCGACGGGCGAGGCGGTGAGCACGATATCGGGCCGCGTCCGCCGCAGGAGGGCGCAAACCCGCCGCCGCGACGGGTCGTCAACGATGATGCTCAGATCGCGAAATTCGGCGCAGAGGTACCGCGCTCCAATCAGCGCCGCGGACTTTTCGGCCTCGCGGCGGCGGATCCCCGCGATGGTGTCCGGCGGCAGCTCGGCGGAACCGCAGTCGCCCGGCGTCATCGTCACGATGGTGATCTCGTGCCCTCTGGCAGCCAGCAGAGCCAGTGTCCCGCCCGCAAAGATCTCGCAGTCATCCGGATGAGCGTGAATCGCGGTAATGCGCATCCTTGCTTTATAGCTCCTTCACCGCCCCGATCAAATCGCCAAGGGCCTTTTTTGCATCGGCGAAAAACATCAGCGAGTTGTCCGCGGCGAACAGGGGATTCGGAATTCCCGCAAAGCCCGGACTCAGCGAGCGCTTGATCACGACCACGGTGCGGGCCTTGTCGACGTCGAGGATCGGCATACCGGCGATCGGCGATTGCGGGTCCGTGCGCGCGACCGGATTCACCACGTCGTTGGCGCCGATGACGATCGCGACGTCCGTCTCCTGGAGCAACGGGTTCACGTCGTCCATCTCCATGAGCTTGTCATACGGGATCTCGGCCTCCGCCAGCAATACGTTCATGTGGCCCGGCATGCGGCCGG
>CAYLSS010000679.1:0-2145 GCA_964385765.1 uncultured Solibacteraceae bacterium | reverse complement strand
TCCTCGGTCCTCGAGCAGATCGGCGAGTTGTCGAACCTGGTGCTGTGCCTGTGACACCGCCAGCCCATAGCCGGGGACCACCACCACCCGGCGCGCCGTTTCGAGAAGCATGCCCAGCTCGTCCGCCGAGGTCGACTTCACCTTGCCGGCATACACCGAATCGGCCGACGGTCCGCCCGCCACCTCGCCGCCGACGCCGGCGAACAGCACATTCGTGAGCGATCGGTTCATCGCCTTGCACATGATCGAGGTCAGGATGAGTCCCGAAGCTCCTACCAGCGAGCCGGCGATGATCAGCATGTTGTTGTCCAGCACGAAGCCGGTGGAAGCCGCCGCGATCCCCGAATACGAGTTCAGCAGCGAGATCACTACCGGCATATCCGCGCCGCCGATCGGGATGGTCAGAAGAACGCCCAGAATCGACGCCACGCCCACCACGACCCAGTACAGGTGAGTCTGGCTGGGATCCGCGACAATCCCGCCGCCGACCGACAAGGCGGCAACCAGCAGCACTGCGTTCAGCGCCTGCTGTCCTGGAAACATCACCGGGCTGCTTGAAAGAACCCCTTGCAGCTTGCCGAACGCCACCAGCGACCCCCAGAACGTCACCCCTCCGACCAGCCCGCTGAATACCGTGGCTACGCTGGAGTCCGTATTGACTGTCATCGCTAGATGGTGCGCTTCGAGCAGTGCGGCTCCGGCCACCAGCGCGGAAGCTCCGCCGCCGAAGCCGTTGAACAAGGCGACCATCTCCGGCATCGCCGTCATCGGGACGCGCATCGCCGCGATGGCGCCGGCCGCGCCGCCGACAACGACGCCCGCGAGGATCACCTTGAAATCGACGATGCCCTGGCTGAACAGCGTCACCACCACGGCGATGAGCATTCCAAGCGCCGACATGAGATTGCCGCGCACGGCTGTCCGCGGATGCGTTAGTCCCTTGATGCCGAGTATGAAGAGGACACTGGCCACCAGATAAGCGAGATTGATGAGAGCGTTCGTCATGCTTCCTCCGGCCGCTACTTCTTGCTGAACATGGAAAGCATGCGGTGCGTCACCATGTAGCCGCCCACCACGTTGATGGTTGCGAATACGACCGCCAGAAATCCCAGCACCGTCGTCAGCGTGGTGTGCTGCGATCCCGCCGACAGCACCGCGCCCACCAGCGTGATCCCCGAGATCGCGTTCGAACCGGACATCAGCGGTGTATGCAGCGTGGGTGGAACTTTGGTGATGATCTCGAAGCCGACGAAAATCGCCAGTACGAAAATAGTCACGGATATGACGAGCGCTTCCATAAACGGACTCCTTGCTTCTTTCTCCCTGTTCTAATCTTGCGACTGCCCGAGCAGATCCAGAACGCCAGGGTGGACAACCTTCCCTGCTTGCGCCAGCAGGGTGCCTTTGACTATCTCGTCCCCGGTATCGATAGCGAGCTGCCCATCCTTCACCATGTGCAGCAGGAAGCTCTGGACGTTGCGGGCATACATCTGCGAGGCGTGGACCGGGATCAGCGCTGGTATGTTCGACGGCCCCAGAATGATGACGCCGTTCTCGTCGACCTCCTCGTCGGGGCGGGTCAACTCGCAGTTGCCGCCGCGCTCGGCGGCGATGTCGACGATCACCGAGCCCGGATGCATGGCGCGCGCCATCTCCGCCGTCACCAGGATGGGCGCCTTCTTCCCTGGTACCGCGGCGGTGGTGATCACCACGTCGGATTCGGCCACCGCCTGGGTCATCATCTCCCGCTGCTTGCGATAGAACTCCTCGTCCTGCGCCTTGGCGTAGCCGCTCTTGTCCTCGGCCTCGCCGGTCTCGAGCTCCAGTTCGAGAAACTTCGCGCCCAGACTGTGAACCTGTTCTTTTACCGTGGGCCTGATGTCATAAGCCGTCACTACCCCTCCCAGGCGTTTGGCGGAAGCAATCGCCTGGAGGCCCGCGACTCCGACCCCGATAATCAGGACCTTGGCCGGCGCAATCGTCCCGGCCGCGGTCATCAGCATCGGGAACATCTTGGTCAGACGATTGGCCGCGAGGAGCACACCCTTATACCCGGCGATGGTCGCCATTGAAGAGAGCACATCCATCGACTGGGCGCGGGTAATCCGCGGCATCAACTCCATCGAGAAACACGCTGCGCCCGTT
>CAYLSS010000678.1:3257-3483 GCA_964385765.1 uncultured Solibacteraceae bacterium | reverse complement strand
GTCCACTTGTTCCCCACCGGCCAGGGAAACATCATCGGCAACCCGATTGAACCGGTCATCAAGCTCTCCGGCAACCCGCTCACCGTCGAAACAATGAGCGAGCACATCGACGTCGACGTCTCCGGACTCCTTCAGCGTGAATACTCGCTCGACGAGGCCGGCGACCGCCTGTGGGACATGATGATCCGTGTGGCCAACGGCCGGCTCACCTGCGCCGAGACGCTCG
>CAYLSS010000678.1:0-3247 GCA_964385765.1 uncultured Solibacteraceae bacterium | reverse complement strand
ATGACTGCGCGGCAACCCGGAGCGGCGGTGAACGCATGAGCCGGATACTCACCATTCCGTACGGCGACACCGGCCTGCGGTTGCGGGTCCCGGAGGAGAAACTGCTGAATTGCTTCGCCCCCTCTGACGTCGCTGCTCTCGCGGACCCGAAGGCGGAAATCAGCCGGGCTTTAAGGGATCCTTGTGACAGTCCGCCGCTGCGGGAACTGGCTCGCGGCAAGAAATCCGCGGCGGTTGTGATCGATGACAGCACCCGGGCCGTCCCCAACGCTCTCCTTCTCGATGCCCTGATGCCGGAACTCGAGGCGGGAGGCATGTCTCCGGATCGGATCACTGTCATCGCCGCGACCGGCTTGCATCGCCCCCTCACCGACGAAGAGTTCCGGCGGGCGCTCGGTCCATGGTTCGGAAAGGTGCGGGCAGAGAGTCACGACGCGAAGGCGCCGGACAGGCTTGTTCCGCTCGGCGTCACCAGTCTCGGTACGGATATCCGGGTGAACCGCACCTTCGCCGAAGCTGACTTGAAGGTGCTCACCGGGGACGTGGAGCACCATCAGTTCTGCGGATACAGCGGTGGCGCCAAAAGCGTCTACCCCGGTCTGGCCGACGCCGAATCCGTCCGCCGCAACCACTCGCGTATGGATCTTCCTGGTACCGGCCCTGGAACTCTCGACGAGAATCCGGTGCGGCGGGAGGTCGACGAAGTGGGCCGGATGGCCGGCGTGGATTTTCTTCTGTCCGTGGTCCTCAACAGCGACCACCATGTTGTGAGCGTTCACGCTGGAAACTGGCTGCAGGCGTTTCGGAACGCCTGCCCCGCGGTGGATCGCATCTACCGCGTCAGCGTCCCCGGCCTCGCCGATCTCGTAGTCGCTTCTCCCGGAGGTCTTCCCAAAGATGCGAATCTCTATCAAGCGCAGAAGGCGCTGCGAGTGGCCAGCCGTGTCGTGCGTCCTGGCGGCTCCATCGTTCTGGCCGCCGCGTGTCCCGAGGGCAGTGGTTCCGATCTGTTCGAGCAATGGATGGAAGAAGCTTTCACGCCGGAGGAGATCGTGGTCCGTATCCGGCAGTCCTTTGTGATGGGCGGGCACAAAGCCTACCAGATTGTTCGCGAGCTCAGCCGCGCACACGTTTACCTGTACTCCGCCATCCCTCCGGGGAAGGTGCGCTCGTGGTTCATGCGGCCGCTGCGCGACTGGACGGACATTGAGCGCTTGGTCGATCAGGCGGGAGTCGTCACCGTGCTGCCCCAGGCGTCGTCGACCCTGGCCGAGGTTGCTTCCCCCGTAGCAGGAGTTCAGTCCCATGGCCTATAACACCATCGGTGAAGCCGTGCTGGCTGAACTCCGCAAGGAAATCCTGACGGGGAGGCTGACGCCCGGAACGAGGATCGACCAAAACCAGCTCAAGCGAAGACTTGGCGTGAGCGTGATCCCATTGCGGGAAGCTTTCAAGCAGCTTCAGGCGGAGGGCTACGTCGACATTTATCCGCACCGTGGCGTTCGCGTCAAACCACTCTGCCGCGATGAGATCGAAGATCTCTATCTCGTGCGGGCGGAGGTGGAGGCGCTTGCGGCGCGCCTGGCGCTGAAAAACCTCCGAAATGAGGACCTCGAGGAACTGAGCAGACTCTTCGATCAGATGAGCCGCTTGACCAGGGACGGAGCCTACAAGCGCCTGGTCACCCTCAACCGGAAGTTTCATTACAAGATCTACCAGACATGCGGGCGCCGGCATCTCCTCGAGATTCTGGACGACCTGTGGAGGCGCAGTTCCCGTTACCGCAACCTGGTGACGGTGCAGCCGTCCCGGGCCAGAAGCGCCCTCGAAGAACACCGAAAGATCCTCGAGGCATGCCTCGCCCGCGATGCCGCGGCCCTGGCCCGCGCAATCAGAAAGAACGTCGACGAAACACGAAAGATACTGGGGCAGGCGCCCGATTCGGAGCGCTTTCCCCTGGCCGAAGTGACCGCGCCGAATGGAAAATGAGGAAGCTCGCGATGTGGAAACCTCTCGAACCCGCCTGCTCGAAGCCTCGACGGCGAACAATTCTTGCGGCCCTCCTGGCTCTTACCGCCTTCTCATGCGGTACTCCCCGGGACAACGGGGCCATCTCCGCAGATTGGGAAGAACTCTTCAACGGCGCCGATCTCGACGGTTGGGAAGAAGTCGGCGACGCCGATTGGACGGTGGAGGACGGAGTGATTGTCGTTCGCCGGCAAGAGGGCGAGACAAACAAGGGATGGCTTGTGACCGAACGGGAGTTCGCGGATTTCAAGCTCCGGCTCGAGTTCAAGACCATGCACGAAGAGTTCAACAGCGGGGTCCTGTTTCGCGATCCTGGTCACGCCAAGGTGGGCCGGCCCGCGTTCAACGGCTTCGAAATGCAGTTGCTCAACCACCAGGACGGCAAGGCGGTGAATCCGAGCGGCTCGATCTATGACCTGGCGCGTGCCTACCCGCGCGAGATCGAGCCCGACACGTGGGTCAGCGTCGAGATCCACTGCGTAGGCGATCGGATCACCACCCTGATCGACGGCGAGAAGGCCGCCGAAACACACTCCCGCCAATCTTTCTTCGGAGCGATCGGTCTGCAAATGCACGGCGGGCAGGATGCCGCTGAGTACCGGTGGAGGAACATCGAGCTGATGGAGCTTCCCCAGGGCCCGACGCGCAACAAGATGCTGGCGGAAGAAATGGAAAACGCACCCGGCGAATTCGTCGACTTTCTCGCCGGTAAGACCTTGCAGGACGACTTCGAGACTTACTGGGACGCCGGTGCAACCTGGACCCTCCGCGATGGCGTATTGCGAGGGGAGGGCCCCGAGGAGATTTCCTGGATCTTCGACAAAGGCAGTTACGCGAACTACATCCTCGCGTTTGACTATCGGCTGAGCGAAGGCGGCAACGCCGGGACCTGCCACCGCTTTCAATGGCCGGCCGACGGGAGCACTTCACAGGGACCGGCGTTTATCGGTTTCGAATGCCAGATCGCCGATACCGGAGAGGTCAACCCCACGGGTTCGATCTACTCTCTGTCTCGTGCCTATGAGACCGACGCCTGGCGCCGCCCGATCCATCGCCCCGAGCGCTGGAACCACTACCGGATCTACGTTCAGGGAAACCATGCGGTCACGTATGTGAACCGGCACAAAACGGCCGATGCACACATGGACCGGCCGGAATCCGGGCGAATCGGCTTTCAGGTGCATCACCCTGCCGAGTGGGTCGAATACAGGAACGTAGC
>CAYLSS010000677.1:2895-3489 GCA_964385765.1 uncultured Solibacteraceae bacterium | reverse complement strand
CGTCGATCATCACGACCACATCGGGACGAAACGGAACCGGCCGCTGGAAGTTGTCCCAGAGATAGAGATAGACCGGGTTCCGGCGAAGCACGGGTGTTTCGGGACAGATGTTGGGCACCAGCACCATGTAGGCCGAGTCCTGAACGAGTTGGCCGGTGACGCGGTGGTCCGGATGGTAGTCGTTGGAGCGGTGGGTCAGCACCAGGTCCGCGCGCCACTGGCGGATGAGACGGATGATCTGGCGGCGGGCATCGAGGGTCGCTTCCAGCAGACCATCGTGAAAATCCAGCACTTCGGTGGCGGCAATGCCGAGGCGGCGGGCGGCCTCGGCGGCCTCTCGTGCGCGGCGGGATACGAGTTCCTCGCCGGACAGTTCATGATGTCCGGCGTCGCCGTTGGTTACCGAGACGAACTTGACCCGGTGACCCGCGGAAGCCAGTTTCGCCGCCGTGCCTCCGAAATAGGCTTCACAGTCGTCCGGGTGCGCGCCGAAGATCAGGATGTTCAGCCGTTCTCCCATCGTGTCCCTTCCGGTTTGCTGGGATTCTGAGCGAAGCCCTACCCCGACGCCGGTGCCGGCTCGGACAGCAGGAT
>CAYLSS010000677.1:0-2885 GCA_964385765.1 uncultured Solibacteraceae bacterium | reverse complement strand
ACAGTCGTCCGGGTGCGCGCCGATGGCGATGATGTTCAGTGCTGAGGATTTCGACAAGGGATTCTCCGTGATTCAAGCGCCAGCCGCCACGCTGCGCGCGCAACGCTCGATGGTTTCGATACTCTGCAGCAGGCAGCGGGGTAGGTGATACATCCCTTTATAATCGCTGCCTTTGCAGGTGCTTGTCAGCGTGCCGCGACGATCGCAGTAGCCGAACCACTCGCCATGGCTGCTGTCGGCAAAGTGACGAAATACATAGTCGTCCAGACGGGCAAGCCAATCGAGCCATTTTCGTTCGCCGGTCATCGAGTAGGCCAGGATGACCGCATAGATGGCTTCCGTATGCGGCCACCACAGCTTCATGGTCGATTCCAGGACCAGCATCGGTTTGTTTTGGATATCCATGAAGTAGTAAAGACCGCCATACTCCGGATCCCAGCCATATTCGAGCGACGCTTCGAGCGCCTTCAGGACCTGCTCCTGCTTGTTCGCATGGGGCGACCGCCGCAGAATCTCGAGCAGCAGAGATGCCATCTCGATCGAGTGCCCGGGCGAAAAGAGCCGACCTTCCGGCGTGTCCAGGCGCTTCGCACCGTTTGGCGCGACGTTTTCGAGGAAGATCTGGCGTTCCGGGTCCAGGTGGAGCAGCGCGTCGTCGAGGCATCTCTGGACGAACTGGAAGTACCGGGGATCGCCGAGTGCTTCGTACAGTTCGAGAGCCAGGGCGCCCGAAACCAGGACATCGGCAAGCTTGCTCGACGGAGCGACTCCGTTCAGCACAGGACGGCCCAGCATGCCGGGAAACTCGATCCAGGACCTGATGCGCCAGAACAACTCCACCGACTGTTCCTGGAACGACTTCTGGCCGCTGGCCCTGGCGTACTCCAAGAAACCGAGGGCGATGAAGGCGGCGGCGTAGGGTTTCCGCTGAAAGAACCAAGGCGTACCCTCCCTGGTGAGGCTGAAGTAGCATCGACCGCCGGGATCGAGGGCATAGCGTTGAAGGAATTCGGCGCCGCTGCGAGCCGCATCGATCCATTCCGGCCGCCGCTCTACCCTGTTATACAGCCGTGCCAGTGTCCATACCTGCCGACCTTGCAGCCAGACGTATTTCCGAGTGTCGTAGACCTTACCGTCGCGATCCAGGCAAGTGAAGTAGCCGCCAAAGTCCGGATCCACGGAGTGTTTAAGCCAGAAAGGGACGATCGATTCGAACAACTCCCTCTGGTAACGTTCGCGATACTGATTCAACTCCATCGGCTCAGTGTTGTGCTCCAATAGTGATATCAAAGTTTACTCATGAGCGGTGGCGGTATCTCTTCTCAGTTCAGCTCCTGGCGGCTCAAAGGCTACCCTCAGGTGGTCGAGTATTCCGTACCGCTGGTCGACGGGATAGTGGCCGAGGTTGTCTCTTCGTTCCGCAAATTTCCGCACGGCGGTCTGGCGGTCGGCGGCGTCTTGTTCGGCGAGGGCGACAAGCACCTGGTGCGAATCTTGAAGGTCAGGCCCATCCCGTGCGACCACAGCTCCGGTCCCTCATTTACCCTGTCGGAGGCCGACCACGCGGCTCTCGCCGAGTTGCTGGACAATTTCCAGGAGGATCCGGAACTTCGGGACCTGATTCCGGTGGGCTGGTATCACTCGCATACCCGCAGCGGGCTCAACTTCACTCCATCCGATCTGGAGGTGCACCAGCGACACTTCCGCGAGCCGTGGCAAATTGCCCTGGTGCTGCGACCCGATATCGACAAACCGACAGCCGCTGGAATCTTCACGCGGAGAGAGGACGGAGGGATCCCGTCGCAGCCGCTGCTGCAGCTTGACAGTATTCGCAGCAACGGCGCCGTTAGTCCTCCCCCTCCGGCTGGTGTTGAATCAGCCGAACCTGAGGGCGCCGGCGCCCCCGCGGCGGCGGATCCACCGGAATCCGGTGGGCTTGCGAAACAGAAGGAATCGCCCGGGCGGTTTATGAAGGTGCCTACTTTCGGGCACTACGGGTATGTTCGCGAGGAACCCTCAGCCAGTGGCCGGCGCAAGGTGCTGAAGAAAGTCGCCGCCGGGGTGGCCGGCGTCATCGCCCTCTTCGCCGCCTACCAGTACCTCATCCCACAGGAGTACTGGAGGGCGTTCGGCTACTATGGCGGGCAAGTGGGCCCTTATTTGAGCTCCTGTGTCGAGTACTGGACCGAAACGGTGCTGGCGCCGGAAGAACCCAGCCTGTCACTCCGGCCGCTGGCTGCGGGAGGCGGATTGCTGATCCGGTGGGATTCGACATCGAGAGTCTTAATTGGCGCCACCGCCGGCAGGATTGAGATCGATGACGGTGGGAGGCAAATGGTCAGGAACCTGATGTTGACCGACCTGGCGCAAGGCTCCTTTCAGTATCACCAGCGTTCCAATGATGTTCGCGTGCGGCTTACGGTGGTGCGCGATGACGGCGCTCCGGCCAGTCGAGCGGTCGTGCCTGCGGCGGGCTGATCCCGACGGGCTGCGCGCGGTGTTCGTGCTGGGGCCGCCGCGTTCGGGCACGACGCTGCTGTATGAGCTCCTCGCCACGCGGTTCAGGTTCGCGTACTTCACCAATCTCGCCCATCGGCTGCCGCGCACGCCGGCTGCGGCGACGAGGTTGGGGCGGCGCTGGATCGGCGGCTGGTCGGGGCGTTTCGAGAGCGACTACGGGCACATCGCCGGCTGGGGCGCGCCGAATGAGGGCGGGTGGATATGGAAGCGATGGATCCCCGAGGAGACCTGGCTCGACGCGGATCGGGCGCCGGCGCTGCCGGTCGAGGAGATCCGGCGCACGCTCGCCTCGCTGAGCGACACGATGGGCGGGCCCTTCCTCAACAAGAATGTCATGCACAGCGTGCACATCCGGTTGCTTGACG
>CAYLSS010000676.1:0-3492 GCA_964385765.1 uncultured Solibacteraceae bacterium | reverse complement strand
CCCCCTAGCGGACCTGCTGGCCGGAATGGCGCGCCCCAGGGAAAGCGTTCCTTATATCGACTTGCGGTTGGGGGAGGACTGGACGGAGGCGATGATCGACGATGTGGCGGGACGCGACGGCGCCATCCGCGAAGCCGTGGCCCGGGGCGGGCCAGTCATTATTGGAGGCCGTGCGCCCGCCTGGGCGTACCTGGCGGCGCTCCGGTGCGCGCTGGAGGCGGACCCGGACGCTCGCGTCTTTTTCTTTGATCCGAAGCAGCCTCAGGTTCTGGTGGAAATCCCGGCCGCCCCTGACGGCTCGGACTTTCCGGCGGACGACTTTGCCGTGGAGTGGAGCAAGGCGGCCGACGGCGGCGATCAACTCAACCTGGTGATCCGGACGGAGGACAAGTTCCTGCCGCCCGCCGCCGCGCAAAACCTCTCCGGCGCGCCCGGCTTCGGTACCCCCCCGTCAGAGAACGCGGGACTATCCGGGGGCGTGCCGCTGTGGATCTTTGGGACGTACGCCCGCTGGCTGCGGTCCGCTGGCGTGCGGAAGATCTCCTCTTGGGACGGAAGGAAGGAGGGCCTCGTGGCCGTCTGGAAGTGAAGTTTTGGGCGGCCCGGGCCGCTGATCAAGGCAAACCATGACTGAACTTTTTCGCGCCAGTCTGGCCGGTGACAAAGACGGAGTGGTGACTGTGGAGATCGGCTTCGGCTCGCCGGCGGAGAACACCGCCATCGTGCCCGAGGCGATCCAGTCCTTGGACGCATTGGGACTCCAGGGCGGCCGGGGCATTCACTTCACCGGTCCGGCGAGCCTACCCGTGGCGATGGCGCTGGCCCACGCGGTTGCCCACTTGTACGGCTACGTCGCCTGCTATGACCCCAAACTGGGTGGTTACGTGGTCGCCATCTCGCACGATCCCGCGGTCCGTCCCGGCCATCTGCTCCGCTGACACTCACTCCAGCACCACACTCTGATCTTGCCCCGCCATGTCGGTGGAGCTGCGGGGTCAAGGTTCTTCAGGGGTACTTCCGGTCATGCTCTAATCACGGTTCTTTTAACTTTTTGTATTCGTGAAACGCGGCCCTGGCGAGGGCGCGCCGAGCGGGCGCGCTGGGTGATAAGAATGCCATTTCCCAAATGGGGCGCTCCACTATAAAGCGGAAGTACGAAGGCCGAAGTCACCCTCGACAAGGCGGGCCGTGTCGTCCTGCCCAAGGCCCTCCGGGACGAGCTGCGCCTCGCCCCCGGCGACATCCTTGACCTGTCCGTCGAGGGCGAACAGGTCACGTTGCGCCCCCGGCGCAGCTTCTCGCCTCTGCAAAAGAAGCAGGGCGTCTGGGTGTTCAGCACGGGCAGGCCCATGGCCACCGACGAAACAGCGGACACGCTCCGCAATATCCGCGCGCAGCGCGACCGCCGCAACGCGGGGGAGATCAAGTGAGGGATTTTCTCGATACCTCGGTGCTGGTGGCCGCATTCCACGTCGAGCACCCGCACCATCAGCCGAGCTTCGATCTTTTCGTTCGCTCCAAGAAGGCCGCCGCCTGCCGCGCAGCGCACAGCCTGGTCGAAGTCTACGCCATCCTCACAGGCATGGCGGCGGCGCGCCGCACCAGCGGCGACCAGGCGCTTTTGTTCATCGGCAACATCCGCGAGCGCTTCACGCTAGTGGCCCTCGACGAGGACGAATACTCCCAAATGCTCGAAACGGCTGCCGCGTCGGGCCTTGCCGGCGGCGCCATCCATGACGCGATCCTCGGCCATTGCGCCATCAAGGCCAAGGCCAAAACCATCCACACCTGGAACACCAGAGACTTTCTCCGCCTGCCCCAGCCCATCGCGAGCCGGGTCAAGCGGCCCGATCGGGGCGCATGAGCACTGAACTGATCCCCGCTCCCGTTCCAAGCGCAGCGCCGACCCTCTTCACGCTCACGCCCAAGGCCGCAAAGCGGGCCAGTTCCTGTTGCCAGTTGGGGGGTCAGCGCAAGAAACCGCTGTAAGTTGTAAGTTGTAAGTTGTAAGTTAAGGTTTACCAGGTCTCTTCGGCTGTTACGTTCTTCCGCTGCCGGCTATGAAACGGCGTGAATCGGAGCTTGGTGTCGAACCGGCGTCTTGGTCCTCGGATCGCGTCGCGCAGCCCACGGCGAACGCCGCCCAGAGCGCGGCCGCGAGCGGCAGTGTTGTTTTCATCATCGATCTCCCAGCTCCTCTGGGAACGGCGAGGGTTCGAGCTCTATCGGCAATCGGACCGATTCTCACTGGCGCCGCGCTTCGGGTTTGACATAATTAGGGCGATGTTCTTCCGACGTAAGCCCGTGGTGGAGTATAGTTTCGGCCAGCGGGTTTCCATGCTGCGGGAGGCCGGGTTCCGGATTCAGGAGTCCGGTGAGGGTCCGCTGGTGGTGATCCGGGACGGGTGTGCCGCGGTGATCGAGGATGACGGGGCAGCGGTGGCGATTCGCCGGGCGGGGTGGACCATCGGCGGAGAGGTGGCGGCGCTGGTCAGCGTGGGTTATCAGACGATCTGGCGAACACCTTCAGGTCATGAAGAAGCGGCGACCAGCGAGCAGCTCAAGCAGTTGCACGGCTTCCTGGAAGATCTGCGGGAATTGCTCGGGCTCACCAGCCTCTACAATCAGTCGCTCGGCGCCACGCACACGTTCCA
This sequence comes from uncultured Solibacteraceae bacterium, assembly GCA_964385765.1. Taxonomy (GTDB): domain Bacteria; phylum Acidobacteriota; class Terriglobia; order Bryobacterales; family Bryobacteraceae; genus CAWELS01. The sequence continues at coordinate 838 of CAYLSS010000676.1, read as the reverse complement.
CGACTATGACCGGGTCGACGGACGCGAGCCGCGGCGGCGGCGGGGTTGACGCCCGCGCCATAATGTGTAAGTATTCACTGTAGAGAATAACTAATCATTGTTGTGATGGAGCGCGTACGTTTGCATGAAGTGATCCCAACGATCGGATCGAGGGACTTCCGGCATGACCTGGACGTCTCAAGCGAGGAACTCTCCGAACTGCTTGCGCTGACGCACGAGGTAAAGGAGCGGCCGGCTGACTATCGCAACGCGCTTGCGGGGCGTTACATCAGCATTCTGTTCGAGAAGCCGTCGCTGCGGACCCTGCTCACCTTCGAGCTGGCGATCAAACAGCTTGGGGGCGATCATGTGACGACGGTCGGCAAGATTGGAGGGCGGGAACCTCTGAGGGACATTGCCCGGAACCTCGAACGCTGGACGCACTGCATAGTGACCCGCACATTCCAGCAGGAGACGATTGACCAGCTTGCCGAGTGGGCGCGGGTACCGGTGGTGAACGCGTTGAGCGCGATTTATCATCCCTGCCAGGCGCTGGCGGATGTCTTCACCCTGCGAGAGCGTTTTGGGGACCTGCGAAGCACGAAGGTGGCTTTTGTGGGGGACGGAAACAATGTGGCGCACTCGCTGATGCTGACCCTGGCGCGCCTGGGCGCAGACTTCTCGATCGCCACGCCGCCCGGCTACCAGCCCTACGCCGACATTGTGGCCGAAGCGGAGGGTCTGGCGGCGGTGAGCGGGGGGAAGGTGAAGGTGCTCGAGGAGGCCGAGGAGGCGGTCGCGGGGGCGCACGAGGCCTATACGGACGTCTGGACGAGCATGGGCTTCGAGGAAGAGGCCT
>CAYLSS010000675.1:0-3497 GCA_964385765.1 uncultured Solibacteraceae bacterium | reverse complement strand
AGCGCCTTCGAACAAATAGCCCCAGCTATCGGCGGCCCGGGTGCGGATGACGCCGGGTACTCCGGCGCGATCCGGATAGCGTCCGGTGAGCAAAGCCGCGCGCGTCGGCGAGCACACCGGCGAATTTGCGTAAAACCGGTCGAACCGCATCCCGGCGTCCATCAGCGCATCGATGTTCGGCGACCGCAAGTCCTCGGCCCCGTAACTTGAAAGATCGCCGTAGCCAAGATCGTCCACGAGAATCAGCAGAACATTGGGCGGTTCGGCGCGCAATGACGGCGTGGCGACGAAGATCCAGAGCAAAACGAGCATACGGACAAACATGAACCCCATCGTATGTCAGCGCGCAGATCACTTGCCAGGCGTTCTATTTTCGAACTACTTGATCCCTCTAGACATCTTCACAGTAATCTCGTATCTTTTGTACTACGGTCGTGGTCGGAGAAGGACCGCATGAATCAGATCCCCCTGCGGAGTGAGTTTGATCCCATGGGAGACACACTTCTCGAAAAACTAGATGCCGAGCAGGCGATACATAAGAACCATCGGCAGGAATTTGTTCGATGGAAGCTCCTGACGGTCGCTGGAACATACGGACTGAGTGCCATTGGGGGAATCGATGGGGTTGAGGTGCAGACCGGGCCTGTGATGCTGCTGGTGGCCCCGCTCATCGCATTGGGATACGACATCTTCATCTTTGCCGAGGACTTCAAGGTCAAAAGGATTGGCCAGTTCTTTCAGTCGATACAGTCAGGGGAGTTGACCGGCGCGTGGGAGCGGTACGTCAGCAAGCAACGGGACGGAATGGCAGTATTTGGGTCTTTTGCCATCACGGTCGGTGTCTTCCTCCTATCTGTGGGGTTGCTCCACCTTGCGAACGACGATACTTCTCGGAAGCTAGTCGACATGCCCTGGGTTGCTAAACTGCTGCCACTTTGGATGGCCGGCGTCGGCCTCGGACTGCTATGGGCCTTTGGCACGGGACGTCTGCAGACGCTCCGACTTAATCCAGATTGGGACTACATCCAGTGGCTCCACACCAGGCTTTCGTCGCCATGGGTGCTATATCGTTACTGGAGAGACAACACTGATCGCTGGCCGTGGTGGGTGCAAGTGATGGACTTTCCAGTGGCCCTTGTTTTGGGGCTGTTGGCCTTGACCAGATTGGGCGTGGTCCTCGTCGACGTGCTGACCATCGGTGCCACATGTCTTCTCAACGCTGTGATTCTTCCCGACTGGCCCACGAAAAGATCAGCCCGTTGGCAGCCATATCCTTTACAATGACTGCACAATGACCTCCCGCCAACGTGTGCTCGCCGCCTTGAACCACGCGGCGCCGGATCGCCTGCCGATGGATCTCGGCAGCACCCGGGTCACCGGCATGGTCCGTCGCGCCCATGACCGCCTGGTCGAGAAGCTCGGCTTCGGCCGGCCGGGCGCCTGCATCGACATGATGCAGCAGCTCTACGAACTTGATGAGCAGTTGCTCGAGCATCTCGGCGTCGACTGCCGCGGTGTGTCGCTCGGCGCGCCCGACAAGAGCGCCGAGGAGATGCTGCCCGACGGGCGGCACAAAGACGAGTGGGGCGTCATCCGGATTCGTCCCGAGGGCAGCCACTACTTCGACCTCGAAACCTGCCCGCTGGCCGGCGACATCACCGCCGCCGATATCGCCCGGTACCCGTGGCCCGATCCCACTGATCCCGGCCGGTTTCGCGGCCTGCGGGAGCGCGCCCGCCGGCTCCATGAAGAAACCGATTACGCGGTCATCTTCAACGCCCGTTACCACCTCGTGCACCAAACCCAGTACATGCGCGGCTTCGAGGACTGGTATTGCGATCTCGCCGGCGATCACGACCTGTTCCGGGCGCTCATGGATGCCGTTCTAGAGAACCTCCTCGAAATGAACCGGCGCGCCTACGATGAGGTAGCCGACCTGGTCGACATCGTCGCGTTCGGAGATGACGTCGGCTTGCAGGACCGGCCCGTCTGCTCGCCGCCGATGTATCGCGAGCTCATTCGCCCCTACCAGGAGCGAATCACCGGCCACATCCGGCAGCACACCGGCGCCAAAATCTTCTACCACACTTGCGGTTCGGTCCACGCCTATATTCCTGACTTCATCGAACTGGGCATCGATGCGCTGAACCCCGTGCAGGTGAGCGCCAAGAACATGGACCCCGAGCGGCTCGCCCGCGACTTCGCCGGCCGGATCGCCTTTTGGGGCGCCATCGATACGCAGCACGTCCTCCCTCATGGCTCGCCCGAAGAGGTTCGCTCCGAGGTCCGCCGCATCTTCGAAACACTCGGCGCCGGCGGTGGCTACGTGATGGCCGCGGTTCATAATATCCAGCCCGACGTCCCTCCCGAGAACATCCTGGCCATGTTCGAGGAGGGCCGCAACTGCACCTACTCCGCCCTTCAGCCCGCCTGATCTGACCGGATGTACCAGCCGCCGCCGATGCGGGTTTCGGTCCCAAGGCCGCCGTCCGCCATATAATGGGCTCCGATGAGCTTCCTCAGAATCGTGCTGCTCGGCCTTTTCGTGAGCGCCGCGGTTGCCGCCGCTCAGCCGAACTTCGTCGTCATCTTCACCGATGACCAGGGCTATGGCGATGTCGGTATCTATGGCTCGCCCAACATTCAAACCCCCAACCTCGATCGCATGGCTTACGAAGGCATCCGGTTCACGAGCTTCTACGCGGCGCCCTTCTGCGGCCCCTCCCGCGCCGCGCTGATGACGGGCTGCTATCCGCCCCGGTCCAACCTCGACTTCAACCACGGGCCGTCATCCCGCACCGGCATCCATCCGAACGAGGTCACCATCGCTGAAATGCTCGGCGAGGCTCGCTATGCCACGAAGATCATCGGTAAGTGGCACTTGGGGACCACCCGCGAGTTTCGGCCCATCCGGCACGGTTTCGACGAATGGTACGGAATCCCCTACTCCAACGACATGTGGCCGTACCATCCAAAGATGCCGCCCCGCAGCGCTGAGGATGAGCGAATGCGCGCGGCGCGCGAGCGCGCCGAATACACAGGCTATGCCGGCAGCGAGAGCTACTATCCCGCCGGCGGCGGCTTCCCCCAACCCCTCCCCCTGATGCGCAACGACGAAGTCATCGCGCTCAACCCCGACCAGACCATGCTGACCAGCAGCTACACCGAGGAAGCCCTCAGCTTTATTGCGCGCAACCCCGACCGGCCCTTCTTCCTTTACCTGGCTCACTCGATGCCGCACGTTCCGCTGTTTCGCTCCGAACGCTTCGAGGGGCACTCCTTTCGCGGCCTCTACGGCGATGTGATCGAGGAGATCGACTGGAGCGTCGGCCAGATCCTCGACAAACTCGCCGACCTTGGACTCGAAGACAACACCCTGGTCATCTTCATATCCGACAACGGTCCGTGGCTCGGCTACGGTGTCGACGGCGGTTCGGCCGGCCCGCTGCGGGCGGGTAAGGGAACCACTTTCGAAGGCGGAATGCGCGTCCCGGCCA
>CAYLSS010000674.1:0-3500 GCA_964385765.1 uncultured Solibacteraceae bacterium | reverse complement strand
GGCTGTTAGGGTACTAGTACATGTCCATGAGCGTTCCAACGCGGGGGGCAGGAGCCGGAGAGAAGAAATCACCCGGGACAGCGTCGTCACGCGACACGTGGCCAGATCCGGAAGCGATTCGCATCTGCGTGGTTATCAGCTCCTGCAAGGTGGATCACGACTTCTTTCCAGCAGTTTTGGGACGCCTGAACTGGTAGTGCTATTCGGTCAAGACGTTCGAGGATGCGAAGGGCATCCTGCAGCGTCATGCCGTTTCGGTTGTTGTTGTGGAGGAGGAACTTGCCATGGGCGGGTGGGACGAGATGCTTCGTGGCCTCGAGCACGTGGCCTGCCCTCCCAAGCTGGTTGTCACCTCGATGCGACCGGGCAGGAGCCTGTACGCCAAAGTGCTTCAGATGCACGCCTATGACTTGCTGCTGAGGCCGTTTCGCGAGCAGGACGCGGTCCACGCAATCACCATGGCGCAGCTTGCCTGGCTGGATGAATCGTGGGCGCATCAAGATGGTGAACAGGGCCAGGCCGCCTGACGGCTTTCCTGCCGGACGCTAATTTCCCTTATTCCAATAGATTTTTAGGTTGTGCGTGGCACGGCCCGAGGCGACGATGTCAGGCCGGCCATCGGCGTCGAGGTCGGCGGCGGTGACATCTTCGGCGGCCATGCCGCCGGAGTCAATGATCCGGTAGCTGCTCCAGTCCGCGGGATCGACAATCCCGACGCCCGGCTGCTGAAACTCGCCACTTCCCTCCCGACGCCAGCCGAAAACGAGTTCCTCGTCGCCATCGTTGTCGAGGTCAGCACACCAGAGGGCGTGGCCGCCGCCGAGTTGATCGATCAGCACGTTCCGCTTCCAAGTTCCGCCATCCTCAAGGTAAACAACCAGTTGGTTGGCGTGCCAGGGTTCGATGGTGGCGATGTAGCGCCCGCCATTGGAGAGGCGGCCGAGTTTGACTTCTCCAGCCCCGCGGCCGACGCTCCCTGCATCGTGGCCCGGGCTGATGCGCCGGCTTTGCCAGCCGCCGTCCGGACCGCGGTTGAGCACGTGCACGCCCTCATGACTGGCCGTGATCAGTTCCTCCGCCGGATCATCGTCGAGGTTCGCGACCCAGAAGTTGTGCAACACGTGAAAGGCGTCGCTCGCGACATCTTCTCGCCAATCCGGCGGGTGCAGGACCAGCAGCCGGGCGCCGGCGCCCTTCCACCATTCCGGTGGAGAGGTTCCGCGGCCGTGCAGCGGAGTGACAATCAGCTCCTTGGTTCGATTGCCGTCGACGTCGCCCCACCGAATGCGATGCAGCGTGGGTTCGGAGCCGATTTCGTGCATCGTCCACGGATCGCCCTGTCGCAGCCATTGAAGCGTCCCGCCCCCTTCCGTGTTGCGGGCCTGCCAGTCGGCCCCAAGGGCGATATCCAGCTTCCCGTCGCCGTCGATGTCGTGCGTGGCGAGGCAGACGTGGTGCGGCGTGGCTTCATGCTCCGAGACTACGTGCTTCTCCCATGTCGGGTTCTCGAACCACATGACCTGCGTTTCATTGATCGCCACCACGTCGGGCGCTCCATCGGCGTTGATGTCGGCGACCTCCACGGCGTAGCCGATTCCCAGATCCGGCTCGAGCACCTGTTCGCGGAACTGAAGACCGGCGCTCAATAGGAGAGCGAGAGTGAAAGACATCATGGCGAGGCCCAGTAATCTGCGGTCAATTGTATACCGGCCGCCATGGCGGCGACCAGGGCCGATGCCCATCTGCCTCGCTTCAAATAGGCGCCGATATCAATCAGCCTAAAACAATATCGGGGTATACTTGCAGCGACTCGATATTCTAATTCAACAGGAGGAGCAAATGCCGGATCTGGACCAGATAGCTAGAAGCATGCTCGGTGAAATCGAACGAGTTCTGGATACTAAGAAAGTGGTTGGCGAGCCGATTGTAGCGGGGGACACCACGGTGGTTCCCCTGGTGAGTCTCGGTCTTGCCTTTGGAGGTGGTGTAGGGGAAGGCAATGCCCCTGGCAAACAGGAGAGTAGCGCACAGGGTAGCGGCAGCGGAGCCGGTGTTGGCGGCGGGGTGAAGCCGGTGGCGGTGATCGTGATCACCAAGGACGGCGTGCGGCTCGAACCGGTCCGTCGCGGCGCCACGCCAGTGCTCGAGCGCGTGGTTGACACGATCGGAAAGGCTGCGGAGAGACGCTCTAAACCATCCGAGAAAGAAGAGTAGGGAAGCCCGGGTGCTGTTGTGGTTTGCAGCGTCGATCGTGTGCCTGGTCGCACTGCTGGCGATTCCGGTGGACCTCGTATTCGACGTCGAGCGCCGGGCTTCGTTCCGCGGCGAGGTCCGTTTCGCCTGGTTGTTTGGCATGGTTCGGATTCCGATCCCGGCCAAATGGGGTAAGCCCAGGCCGGCCAGGCCCAGGAAGCTCGAGCCGAAGACCCGGATGCTCAAGCGTTTCTCGAAGGTGGTCCAGCGGTCCGCGTTCAGGAAGTGTATCTGGCGGTTGGTGGCGGGCCTTTTGCGGTCTCTGCGTGTTCGTGAGACCCGGCTTCATTTGTGGATAGGATTGGATGATCCGGCGGATATGGGAATGTTGTGCGCGTGGGTAGTGCCGGGCCTTTCTATCCTGCGCCGGTACACCCACGCCGACCTGCTGTTGTACCCGGATTTTGAAGACGAGCGTTTCGAAGCGCTGGGTCATGGAGAGATTCGCACGATTCCCCTGGCCGTGGTCGCCGTTGTCGTACTCTTCGCGCTCTCGCCGGCCACTTGGCGGGCCGGCTGGACTATGGTGAGGCCATCAAGAGCATAATTCGTCTTCGCGCGGGCGCTCCGGTCTGGCTGCCGGACGCCGCTGTCATTCCAATTGAGGAGGCCCGGCTGAGCGTCGGAGCCTCCTCGGCGGGCTGCTGTGTGTACGCCTCCAAGAAGGCCGCGGCCATCATCGTCTGCCGGCCGCAAGACACGCGGATATTCAATCCGGAAGGCGCGCCGGTGGCATTGGATGGCTTCCTTGAGCAGCTTCCGGATCTCGCCGGGCTACTTGCGGAATGCCGGAAGAGATTGAGCCGGTGAGGGCAATCCGGACGCGCCCGGGCGTTCGGGCGGATCTCGCGGTGTTCTTGCCCGTGGACGCCTCACGATGACGGCCGGGTCCCTCCCCACATCCGGCGCAACAACGGCCAGGCGAGCGACAGGACGGTGGCGACAAGAAAGAACAGCGCGATTGGACGCGACAGGACGGCTCCCCAGTCGCCGCGACTGAGGATGAGCGCGCGGCGGAGGTTAGCCTCCATCATCGGGCCGAGAATGAGGCCGAGAACGAGCGGTCCGAGCGGGATGCCGGTACGGCGGCAGACGAGGCCGATCAGCCCGGCTCCGAACATGACCCACACGTCGGCGATGCTGTTGTTGAGCGCATAGGAGCCGACCACGCCCATCAGGATGATGCCCGTCCAGAGCCATGGGTCGGGAATCCGCAGAGCCCGGGCCAGCGGCTTGGCTCCAAGTAC
>CAYLSS010000673.1:0-3502 GCA_964385765.1 uncultured Solibacteraceae bacterium | reverse complement strand
AATCCCGGTCGATCTGAAAGTCCGATCGTTCGGGATCGATGACCAGATCTTCAAGGAAAAGGAGTTCCACTTCAATGTGTTCGTGCAGCAGAAGTGGACTCCTTTCTTGATGACCCTGACCCTGTTCAACTCAATCGCCGGGCTGAACGACTTTGCCGAGGAATCCACCTACCGGCTGAGCGGCGTGGTGGAGCTCGACGGGCAGCGCGAATTGTCGCTTTCCACCATGCTCGCCAACAGCGGAGCGCCCGTGCCGGCTCCAATGCAACTCGCCGGGTGGTGGGGAGATAAGTTTAATCGATTGTTCGATAACCCGGTGGACGTGCCGCGGCTCCGGCGGGTGAATGCGACCATCGATGTTCTCCCGCAGCGCCGCGTGGCCACCATCGAGACAGCCTGGGCGGAAATCACCGACGTGGCTCCCGGCGATGAAGTGGATGTGAAGGTTTTCCTGCAGCCGTATCGCGGCGATCGCCTGGAGAAGAACATTACCGTGAAGATCCCGGCCGGATATCCAAAAGGCCGGCATCATATTCTGTTCAGCGATGCCGACACATTGAATCGCCTGCAGAGCGCCGCCGGCCGGATGAACCGGTTCCTTGACCTCCCCCAGACGGTTTCGCTGATCAACCAGGAACGCAGCAACAACCAGCTATACGTATCGCTCGTCCAAGCCCGCCCGACCCTGTACCTCGAGGACAAAGCCCTGCCGAGCCTCCCTGCCTCGGTGGCCAACGTGATGCAGGTTGGCCGCTCCGGAAGCCGGCAACACCTGCTTTCGACACAAAGCGCGCTGGAGCAGGCGGCGATCCCCTTCGACCTGATCGTCAATGGGAGCCACTCGTTCGCTATCGAGGTCAAGTAGCGGCGAGGCATCCCGAAAAGACAAGACCATGAAGAATATCATTCGGAATACCGCCGTGCTGGCACTCGTGAGTGTCGCCGCGCTGGCCGTAGAAACACGAACGTGGCAGCATGCCAACGCCGAGGACTTCTCTAAGGGAAGCTTTCACGATCTTTCCCTGCGCACTGATGGGCGCTTGTCGCTCGCCCCGGCAAGCCGGGAACTCCTCGACCCCTCGACGTCGGCGCTGTGGGCCGTGGCCGAAGATTCGCGCGGCAACATCTATACCGGCGGCGGCGGACCGGGATCCCAAGCCAAACTGTTCCGCATTGACCCGAGCGGCGAGTCAACCGTACTCGCCGAACTGGAAGGCCTCGAGATTCAGGCCATCGCCGTGAACAAGCAGGACGAAGTCTTTGTCGCCACCACTCCGGATGGAGCCATATACAAGATCGGCCAAGACACAGAGGTGGAAACCGTTTTCCAGCCGGACGCCAAATACATCTGGGCGATGGCCATCGACAGCAATGGGGACCTCTATATCGGAACGGGAGATCTCGGACGCATCTATAAAGTGTCTCCCGGCGGCCAGGGCGCTGTCTTCTTCGAAACCGAGGAGACGCACGTACGATCGCTCGCCGTCGACGCCAATGACAATGTCATCGCGGGCACCGAACCCGGCGGCTTAATCCTCCGCATTTCCTCGGGCGCGGAGGCATTCGTTCTCCATCAGTCGGAGAAACGCGAGATCACCGCGGTTGCCGTTGACTCGAAGGGTACCGTCTATGCGGCGGGCGTCGGCGACAAGAAGGCTGCGCCGGCGGTTCCCGCCTCTCCTGCTATCAGGCCGGTCTCCCCGGTTAAGCCCGCCACCACGGGCGCCGCGCCAACCCCACAGCCGCAGCCACAGCCGTCCGTTACCACTAGACGGCCGGTTCGGGTCATCCAAACCCAGGTCACCGGAGGATCGGAGATCATTCGGATCGATCCGGATGGATATCCCCGCGTCGTGTGGAGTGATGATGAGCAGATCGTTTATAGCCTCGCCTTCGACCCTCAAGGCCGGCCGGTCTTCGGGACCGGCAACGAGGGCCGGATCTATCGCATCGACACCGAACAGCTAACCACACGCCTCCTCAACCTGCCGCCGGCCCAGATCACCGCGCTCCATGTGACGCGGGGCGGACGCCTCTACGCGGCAACCAGCAACATCGGTAAGCTCTATGCCATTGGTCCGGAGCTGGAGCAGGAGGGGTGGTTCGAAAGCGCCGTCCTCGATTCCGAAAGCTTCTCCTACTGGGGACGCATCCGCTTCAGGGGCGACGTAGCGGCGGAGGCCATCCGTCTCCAGACCCGTTCCGGTAACCTCGACCGGCCGCAGCAGAACTGGAGCGAATGGGAGCCCGTCGAACTGAACAGCTCCGACGGCCGTGTGCAGTCGCCGGCGGCCCGCTTCCTGCAGTACAAACTGACGCTGCGCGCGCCGGGAGGCGAACCGCCAACGGTCAGCGAAATCAATGTCGCCTATTTGCATAAGAATGTGGCGCCCAGAATCACGACGGTAGTGGCGACCCCTCCCAACTATCGGTTTCCTCCGAAGAGCCTCACGCTCACGAAAAACCGCAACATCACCCTCCCGCCGCTGACCGAAACCAAGCGCCCGGCTCCCAAGACAATCACCACCATCACCAGACAGTCCATGCAGTACGAGAAGGGCTTTGTCGGCGCCCGCTGGCTTGTTGAAGACAACAATGGCGACGAACTCCGCTACCAGGTCGAGATCCGCGGCGCGGCGGAAACCGAGTGGAAGCTGCTGGCCGAAGATCTGCAAGATCCTCACGTGAGTTGGGACTCTACCGCTTTTTCCGACGGCGAGTACCAGGTGCGCGTAACCGCCTCCGATGCTCCTTCAACCCCCCCGCAACAGGCGCTGGAAGCGGCCCTGGTCAGCGAACCCTTCTTGATTGACAATACGCCGCCGAGCATTGAGGGCCTGGCCGCCGAACAGGATGACGGGAGCATCACCGTAAGCTGGCGAGCCGTCGACAGCCGCACCGTGATCCGCAAGGCCGAGTATTCACTCGACGGCGGCGAATGGATGGTCGTCCAGCCCACCACCCGCCTGTCCGACTCGCGCAGCCTGGACTACGAACTGACTCTCCCGGAGGCGGGGCCGGGTGAGCACACGGTCGCCGTTCGCGTAACCGACGAGTTCGATAATCAGGCAGTGGCCAAGGTCGTCGTGCGGTAAGTTCGGACCATTCCACGTCAACCGGATCGGTAGGCGCCTTTGATCTCCACCGTTCCCTTCATCGAGCCACCGAGCGCAGGGACCTGGGCGACGAGATACTCTACTCGCCTTTGGCTGTTTTACGGCGGTGTCATAGAATGTGTCCATGTTCAGTTGTTGGCGCGTTCTTCTCCTGGTTGTCATTCACGCCGGCGCGGGCAGCCTTGCCGCCCAAACTGGGCCGGATCCGCACATCGAATATCGTCCCGGCGCCTATTTCCCCAAAGGGTTTCCGCTCCACGGCGAGGTTCGCCTGCTGAGCAACCCCGTGGTGGAAGCGGGCAAACGGGAGCGGATCAAGATCGAGTACACGGTCGGCGATCTCGCTGTAGAGAGCGGCATGGCCATCGAGATCTGGAAGCACTTCA
>CAYLSS010000672.1:0-3504 GCA_964385765.1 uncultured Solibacteraceae bacterium | reverse complement strand
GTCGAGTGGTAGCCGGTGCCGAGCGCCACCCCGGGCCGCACCTCGAGACGGATACGGCCGGCGGGGGTCAGGTCATCACGCCAGTCCGGGACAATGAACCAGCGGTCGCCGACGATCGTCGGCGCCCAGTCTTCCATGATCTTGCGCGCCCAGTTTGTCTCGTCAGCCGGCTGCCAGCTTGGAGACCAGGCGGCGTACTCGCCGGCGGGAAAGGGTGCATCGAAGACCGCCTGCAACTCGACCTTGCCGTCTGGCAATTCCTCTTCCACAATCCCTTTCGTCGCGCGAGCGTACAGTTCGGCGACCAGCAGGTCCTTGTCGCTGGGCTCGCACTTAATGGTCAGAACGTGCATCTAACCCTGGACCCGCTTATCGTGGCCTTTCCAGAACGCCTCCTTCAGATCGAGCTTCCGGATCTTTCCGGTTCCGGTTTTGGGCAGTGCTTCGGTGCGAAACTCGACGTGCTTCGGGATCTTGAACTTTGCGAGCGATTTGGCCAGATGGGCGCGGACCTCATCGGCGGTCAGCTTTTGGCCGGGCTTGACCACGATGATCGCCGCCGGGACCTCACCCCACTTCTCGTCCGGCGCCGCAACCACGGCACACTCGAGCACGGCGGGATGGGAAAAGATCACGTTTTCGATCTCGACCGAGGAGACGTTCTCTCCCCCGGAGATGATGATCTCTTTCTTGCGATCGACAATCTGAATGTAGTGCTCCTCATCCCAAACGGCCATGTCGCCGGTATGCAGCCAGCCGTCTCGCATCACCTCGGCGGTGCCTTTGGCATCATTCCAGTAGCCTTCCATCACGTGATCGCCGCGGACGATGATCTCGCCGATGGTCGTTCCGTCGTGGGGCACATCGTTGTGGTGGTCGTCGACCACGCGGACTTCGTTTCCGATCAGCGGCCAGCCGGTCATCGCCTGCCGCCGGAAACGCTCCTCCTCCGACGCATGCTCGACGCCGGTTTTGGGTATGGCAGCCGCCAGGATAGGTCCGGTCTCGCTCAATCCGTAGCCCCCATAAACCTCGCAGGCGAAGGCCTTCTCCATGCGCTCGATCAGGACGGGCGAAGCGGCCGAACCGCCGATCATGATGCGCCGCAAGCTGGACAGTTCGGCCTTCCCGATGCCCGGGGCGTTCAACAGCATGTTGGCCATCACCGGCACGAGGTACATGTCAGTGGCTTTGTGCTCCCCGATCAGCCGGAAGACCGTTTCCGGTTCGAACTTGCCGACCATCACCTGCTTGATGCCGAAGTAGGTCGACGCCTGCGGATGTCCCCAGCCGTTGGCATGAAACAACGGGATGGTGTGCAGGTTCACCATCGTCTCGGGTTTCTGGTAGACGGTGTAAAGCGAGAGTGCATGCAGGTACAGGGTGCGATGGCTGAGCATGACGCCCTTGGGCCTGCCCGTTGAGCCGCTGGTGTAGAACAGCTCGGCAATCGAGTCCTCGTCGATATGAAATATGTCGGCGCGCTCGGGCCGGCCTGCCGCGATGATCTCTTCGTAGGCCGTGCCGGCAGGCGGCGCGGCCCGGTCGCTGAGCGCGACGTAGCGTTGGATTGACGGGCAATTCGGCTTGATCGCATCGACGAGTGGGGCGAACATCGGCTGGAACATCAGCGTGCGAGCTCCCGAGTCATTCAGGATGCCGATCAGCTCCGGCGGCGAGAGCCGGACGTTCATCGGCATCACGATCGCGCCGGACTGCGGTACGCCGAAGTAGCATTCCAGCAGGCGGTGGCAGTTCAGGCTGAGGCACGCGACACGCTCTCCGGCCTGGACCCCGTGGGTTCGAAGGCCGGTTGCCAGGCGCTGGCAGCGTTCTCCGAATTCACCGTAGGTGAAGTTCTTGTCGCCGCATACCACTCCGGGTTTACTGGCGAACAGATCGATGGCCCGGTGCAGGCATCGCAGCGGTGTCAGAGGAGTCTTCATCACCGACATCTTATCCGACAGCTCGCTTATGCTGAGAATCGCGTGGTTGGTCTCGAGCTCGAACACATCCTGTACGCGCTGATTCTTGCCGTCGTCGTCTATGCGATCCGGGAGGTGCGACGGTGGCGTGAGACGCGGCGTCCACGACGTCCCGACATGACCATTGAAGAGGCCTGGCGCCGCTGGACCAAGGGCCTCGCCTCGCACCCTGACCGGGTCTTCATCCCCGACGGCATTTCTCACCAGGCCCTGGCTCCGCATGTTCGAGAGGACTGCGAGCGCAACCTGGCGCTGATGGCCGGACACGCCATGGGCGCGGACGAGAACGAACGGTCTATTGTCCGCCGCTTCATCCTGTCGAATGCCACGCTGTCGCTTCTGCTCGAAGCTATCGCCGAGCAGGACGACGATACCCGCCAGGCGCTTGTGCAGGGCTACCAGGCCGGGATGGATGCGCTGCTGCGCGATGCCGTAACCAGCAGCAGAGTCAAGTGGATCGTGCTACGCGACTATGCCCGCTGGAAGTTCGACGACGCCGTTCCGGACGACTGGTTTCACCATTACATGTATATCGCGCGCCCTTATATCCGGGAAAAAGTGCGGCTGGCGCGGGTCCAGATGCTGCACGCCGATCCAGGCGCGGGCAAGTTCGTCGAGATCTATGACACCCTGCTTGGAGAGTTGCGCGACCGGATGATCAGGGCAAGGCCGAAGCGGAAGTTCGTGAGACCGGATCTGGAGGGCAGCTAGCTACTTTCCGGCGCTGTTGAAACGCTACACCGAAGGCACTGCGTCGGGCTCGTGAGCTACCCGAACGGCCGCGCTTACGTCCAGAACGGCAATCACCGCTTACGATCCTCGCGAGTGAGGACTTCCGGCGGAGGCTCAAGCGTAACCCCTGGCGCGATCGGGTTTCTCTGCGGTTCGTCCAACAGCCGCCGGCGGCGCTCTCTCGGGTCCAGATCCTCGTCAATTCCGTGGGGCGGGATTCTACAAATGGGGAAGGAACTACAAGCACTCACCCCGCCGCCAGCCCGTACTTCGCCGCGACCTCCGCGCTCAACCACCGCATTTCATCACACTCCCCCACCCGCCCCATCAGCCGTTGCCAGCTCAGGCGGCGCAGTTGGGTCGGTTCAAGGAGCGCCTCCCGGGCCTGCCGCCATGCCCGCATCGCGGCGCCCTTATCGCCGAAGGCCGGGTTGCGGGCGTCGTAGATCATCAGGGCGTGCGCCGTGGGGTGCCGCGTTCCGTCCTCCGGTCGGATGCCGACAGCAAGCACGTTCCGGGCAAGCTGGAAGGTGAAGCGCAGCGGGCAAGGGCGAAGGTCCTGGTCGGACGGCCAGTTGAAAAGCCTCGGCACACAATCCCAGTAACGAACGCCGATCTCCGAGAGCTGGCAGCGTGAGCTACGGCCGCCTTGACGGTGATAGCTGCCATCGCAGTACCGCGGGTCGTCGTCCTCGGTCAGGGGACGCGAGCAGCTTCCGGCCTCCCACTCGGTGAGCTTGCATTCGACGGCAACCGGCGCGCCTCCATCGATCAGGACATCCAGGGA
>CAYLSS010000671.1:0-3507 GCA_964385765.1 uncultured Solibacteraceae bacterium | reverse complement strand
GTCATTGGTGAAGCGGTTGTAGCGAATGAAGCCGCTGTTCTTCTGGTCGAGGAAGAAGTTGAGTTTCGCGCTTGGCGTGTGGAACTCCTCGCCGAAGGTCGAGTCCTCGAGCTCGGCCGCCGTCAGGCCCAGCGCCTGGGCGTTTTCCGGACGGATGGTAATCGGTCGCGGGATCCGCAGCGGGTTGTACTCGTCGTTGATGAAGAAGAATACCTTGTCCTTCTTGATCGGACCTCCGATATTGCCGGCAACCGTGTACCAGGTGTTTCCGTCGGCCCTTTCCGCCGCCAGCGCCTGGCGCGCGATCAGGT
Source organism: uncultured Solibacteraceae bacterium (assembly GCA_964385765.1). Lineage (GTDB taxonomy): Bacteria > Acidobacteriota > Terriglobia > Bryobacterales > Bryobacteraceae > CAWELS01. The sequence goes on along the minus strand of CAYLSS010000671.1, from coordinate 3,196 downwards.
CATTCGGACGCCACATCCCGAACAGCGAGCCATGGAAGTCATTGCTGCCCGACCGGCTGATGACATTGACGACACCGCCGGCGGCGCGCCCGAACTCGGCTGAGTGCCCGCCCGAAATCACCTGCATCTCCTGGACCGATTCCGGCGTGGAGATCACCAGCCGGATCTGGCGGCTGAACAGGCGCTGCGTGTTATCGAATCCGTCAACAGTCCAGGCGCTTCGATTCAAGCCGCCGAACAGGTATTGCGTCGTGCCGAACCCCGTACTCGGCAGCCCCTTCACGCCAGGCCCCAGCAGGTGGAAGTTATAGATGTTCCGCGAGGTGATCGGCAGCGACCGGATCGCCCGCTCATCCACCACCTCCTCGGTCGTGGGCTGAGCCGTGTCGATCAGCGGTGCATCGGCGACCACAGTCACACTCTCCGTCGCCGCACCCAGCTCCAGCGACACTTCCACGCGGACCTGTTTGCCCACGCTCAGCAGGATCCCTCGCTGCACGAACTCTTTAAAGTTCGGCGCGGTCACCGTCAGCGAGTACTCACCAACGGGTAGCAGCGGGAAACGGTAATAACCTTGCTCATTCGTGATGACCGACTGCTGAGTGTTCGTCCTCACGTTCGTTGCAACAACCGAAGCTCCCGCAATCGAGGCCCCGGTTTGATCCGTGACGTAACCGTCCAGCGTGGCGTCGCTGGCGTTGGTCTGCGCGAACGCCATGAGCGGCGTTAGTGCGATCGTCAAAGCGAATATCAAACGCATTTGTGTTCCTCCTCTGTCCCAAGGTAGAGGTTGAACATCACCGTGCCGTCAAGATCCGATGAATTCAAAGTGCATTTTGTGTTGGAATTTCGTTAAGAGATCTCGCACTTGTTGTTCAGAACTTTCTTCGGAACCTGGGCTGAACTTCTCTCATGCTCCAACCAGGCCAAGCTGGAAGCACAATTAGGCGCGATCTAAAATCATGGTCAATTAAGAAGAAACACAACGCACTAAGAGTTTCTTTCATTTCACATTGCGTGCAGGTGACCGCAGTCTCGTGACAGGACTGTTGAAGCTTCGATGTCCGCGCCGGGAGCCGGCTCCTGTTCGGGCCGGGGCGGATGGGGCCACGGTAGGGACGGACATCGCTGACCGCCTCGTCCCTGTCCGCCGCGTCCTGCGTGCCTCTCTGCGGAAGTTGGATTCACCGGGAACGGCCGCACCCGAGACCGCGGTATTCCCGCCGGGGCTGCGGCCAGTTCGGACGGAGTTGGATCGCCTGCTCCAGGTGGCCGCAAGCCTCCTGCGAGCGACCTTTGATCTCGAGCGCGGTGGCGAGGTAGCGATGGGCTTCGGCGTAGTTGGGCTTAAGCGTGACCGCCTTTTGAAACTGCGTGATCGCGCGGTCGACGTCGCCGACCGAACCCAGAGCGACACCATAGTTGTAGAGTGCCTCGGGGAAGTCCGGCTCCGCTTCAAGCGCTTGCTGGTAGTGGCGCATCGCCTCTTTCACGTTATCCCGACCCAGCAACACATTGGCCAGGTTCGTGTGTGCTTCGGCATAGTTCGGATGAAGCTCGACGGCGCGTCGGTAGTGTGCGATGGCCTTTTCCGGATCTCCCCGCGAGAAGGCGGCGACGCCAAGACGGAACTCGGCGCGGGCCGGATGAGGATCCGCCTGGGATGCTTGTTCGATATGCCACGCGGCTGCCCGGGTGTCACCCATCTTTAGCAGAACGTTGCCCAGGTTGGCATGGGCCTGGCTATAACTGGGGCGTAGGCGGAGGGCGGAACGGTAGTGGCGCGCGGCCTCGCGCAAGTCGCCCCGCGCCTGGAGAGCGTTGCCCAGGTTGTAAAGGATCTCGGCTGAATCGGGGTTGATGGCGAGCGCTTGCCGGTACTGCTCGATGGCGTCGGAGATACGGCCTTGCGCCAGCAGCGCGTTGCCGACGTTGGCGCGCACCTCCGCGGACTCGGGACTACTGTCCAACGCCCGGCTGAGTTGCGCGAAGCCTTCGTTGTCATCGCCCCGAGCCTGAAGCGCCAGACCCAGGTTGAGGCGGGCCTCGGTATAGGACGGATTGATCTCGAGGGCCCGATGGTAATGGCGGATCGCCTGGCCGATGTCGCCCGCGGCGGCCAACGCGACACCGAGATTGTTGTGGATCGATGAGTTCTCCGGATCCAACTCCACAGCGCGGCGATAGCTGGCGATGGCTTCCTCGGTCCGGCCCGCTTCCATGAGAGTAATGCCAAGGTTGTAGTGCGCCTCGGCGAAATCGGGCTTGCCGGCGATCGCCTGCCGGAAGTGATGTACGGCCTCTTCCAGCCTGCCCTTCTTGCCCAGAACGATCCCCAGCGGGGTGTGCGGTTCTACGTAATCGGGCTTGAGACGGAGCGCCTCGCGGAAATAGTCGATCGCCTTTTCCAGTTCCCCTCGGGAGGCGGCCGCCCTGCCCAACACGTTCAGAGATTCTGGATCCGGCCCCAGCACTTCGCTCGCTTGCCGAGCCAACCGGGCCGCATCTTCCTGTTTGCCGGCCCAGTCCATCACCTTGGCCAGGTTGCGGAGCGCTGTTCCCGCGGCCTGGCGATCGATCCTGCTCTTGATGGTTCGGGCGACTGCCGCGAAAGCGTCATCGTCCCAGGACGAGGTAGTCTCGATCCAACCTTCTTCATCGAGCTTGCCCATGAGCTGCTGTGCGAGGAGGCCGTAGCCGTCGGCGGTGAGGTGAACGTGGTCGAGAAAATACTCTGAGTCGGTGATACCCTTTTGGGACCGCGACTCCATAATCGCCTGGAAGTCGACCAGCGCCACATCCCTGCGACGCGCCACGTCCTCCACGGCGGCGCGGATGTCGCTCAGCGCGCGCAGGGGACAGACATCTTCGTCGATCGCTTTCTCGAACGCCCGCTTGGCCTCCTGGAGCCGTCCCACCGCGTAGAGCGCCTCTCCCCGCCGGTAGTGGAGTTCGGCGTAGCGGTCGTCGATTGCCGCGGCCTCGTCGAAAGCGGCCAGCGCCTCCGCGTAGTCGGCGGCGGCCAGTGCCTGACGTCCCCGCTGGAATAGCCCTGGGAACCGCGGATCGTTGTTTGACCGCTGACTCTTGAAGGGAGAGGTGTCCTCGAGATTCACGGCGGGGGTCACCAGAATTACTTCGGCGCCGGCCGACCGGGCGATGTCCACCATCCTGTTGAGGTTGAACCGGTAGTGAG
>CAYLSS010000670.1:0-3509 GCA_964385765.1 uncultured Solibacteraceae bacterium | reverse complement strand
CGACGATCTTCGCCAATATGAAGGTGGCCGGGGAGACGGCGGCGCCGGTGGCAAACTGGGGCACGAAGCGCGAATGGATTCGGTACGCCTTCGAAGAATTAGAGAAGGCGGGCTACACGGTTACGAGCGCCTATACGGCCGTGAAAGATCCGGCGCGGATGAGGTTCCTTTATCGCGACATGCTGTGGCAGGGGTCGGACATGATCGGGGTGGGGGTGTCTTCGATCTCGCACGCCGCCGGTCTTCATTTCCAGAACGAGAACAAGTACGAGGATTACGTCGGGAAAGTGAAGGCGGGCCTGCTGCCGATACACCGGGCGCTTGAGCCAACCGATGAGGAGCGTATGATCCGCGAGCTGATCCTGCAGCTCAAGCTTGGCCATGTTTCACGCTCCTACATTCGCGGCAAGTTCGGCGTCGATCTGGATGAGCGATTCGGCGACACGATCGTCTACCTTCGCGATCGCGGCCTGGTGGCCCCGGACGACGACTGCCTGAGGCTGAACCGCGAGGGCCTGCTGCGAGTGGACCATCTGCTGCACGAATTCTTCCTGCCGCAGCACCGGACAGAGGAATACGCGAAGGCTCCGGCGGGCGGTTAATTGGTGTTGTGACGGGCATGGACGCGGTCGCGGTATCAGTGACTTCCTCCGTTTCATTAAGACATGCGCAGGAGATGCAAGCATGCCTGACGACTTCGATGCCATTGTGATCGGCGCCGGACCGGCGGGCTCGACGGCGGCGACGCTGCTCGCGGATAAGGGGCGCCGGGTGCTGATGCTTGAGCGGGAGAAGTTCCCGCGCTATCACATTGGCGAATCGCTGATCCCCTACTGCTACTTTCCGCTGCAGCGGCTGGGGATGATCGAGCGGCTGAAGGCGTCCAGCTTCACACGGAAGTACAGCGTGCAGTTCGTTGGCCGCAGCGGGAAGGCGTCGCAGCCGTTTTACTTCTTCCAGCACTTCGATCATGACGCTTCAACCACGTGGCAGGTCCCGCGCGCCGAGTTCGATCTGCTGATGCTGGAGAATGCGCGCGAGAAGGGCGCGGAGGTGATCGAAGAGACAGTCGTCAAGGACTTCATCCGGAAAGAGGGCGCCGTGCGGGGGGTGAGAGCGATTCGGAAGGGCGGCGAGGCGGTCGAGTTCCGGGCGCCGATCACGATCGACGCCACGGGGCGCGATGCCCTGGCGATGACGCGTAATCGCTGGCGGGAGCGCGATGCGGAGCTGAACAAGATCGCGATCTGGACCTACTATCGCGGGGCCCTGCGCGATCCCGGGCTTGACGAGGGAGCGACGACGGTCGCCTACATTCCGGAGGGCGGCTGGTTCTGGTACATCCCGCTGCCCGACGATGTGGTGAGCGTGGGGGTGGTCGCGGATAAGGACTATCTCTACCGGAATACGCGCGATCCGGAGGCGATTTTCCAGCGGGAGGTCGGAAACAACGTTTGGGTGGAGCAGCATCTTGCACCAGGTCAGCAGAGCGGTCAGTACCAGGTTACCGGCGAGTATTCCTATCGCTCCCGCCACTCGGCGGCCGGCGGCCTGGTGCTCACCGGTGACGCCTTCGCCTTTCTCGATCCGGTGTTTTCATCCGGCGTCTTTCTAGCACTGGTGGGTGGTGAACTGGCCGCCGATGCGGTGGATGGCGCGCTGGCGGCGGGCGACTACTCGGCGCGGCAGTTCCGCGACTACAGTTGTCGGCTCCGCAACGCGATTGAGGTGATGCGCAAGCTGGTTTACGCCTTCTATGACCGGGGCTTCAGCTTTCGGGAGCTGATCTCAGCCCATCCCGAGCTCAGAGGCGACCTGACGGATTGCCTGATCGGGAATATGTCGCGCGACTTCGGACCGCTTTTCGAAGCGATCGCGACGATGGCGAGACTACCCGAGCCTCTGCCGTATGGGCTTCCTCTGGTAGAGGGATAATCGTACACCGTGGCCTATGAATTCAAACTCACGCGGCAGGTCGAGTTCTCCGAGACTGACATGGCCGGCATCGTACACTTCGCGAATTTCTTCCGGTACATGGAGTCCGCCGAGCACGCCTTTTTCCGGTCGTTGGGGTTCTCGATCCACACACAGGGCTTCGATGACCGCATCGGATGGCCTCGGGTGAACGTATCCTGCGAGTACAGGCGCCCGCTGCGCTTCGAGGACATCTTCGAAATCCACCTCCTGGTTCGGGAGAAGCGGCGGAACAGCCTCGCCTACACGATCATTTTTCGCAATCCGGCTGGGGGGTCAGGGCAGGAGATTGCGCGAGGAACACTGGTGGCGGCATGCGTGAGGTGGGATCCGGCGACCGGCGAGATGCGATCCAGGCCGATTCCTGCGGCCATCGGCGATAAGATCGAGGTCGCCCCCAGGGAGTTATTTTAGGCGATGGGTTCAACGATCCGCTCATTTACCGATCGGGCGAACCTCGAGGCGCACCAGCTTACGCTGCTGAACCCGATGATCGCGCTGATGCGGAGCTCCAATCCGTTTTATGCACGAAGGCTTGCCCGAGGCGGCGTCGATTCGAATCTGGCGACGATTGCCGAGTTCGCCGAACATGTTCCGGTTACCACCAAGCAGCAGTTAGTGGACAATCAGCTCGAGCATCCGCCCTACGGAACGAATCTCAGCTATCCTCTCGAGCGCTACACACGGCTGTACCAGACCAGCGGCACGACCAGTACACCGCTACGCTGGCTCGACACGTCCGAAAGCTGGGACTGGATGCTCGACATCTGGGAGCGTATCTTCCGCGTTTCTGGCGTAACCGCGGCGGACCGTATCTACTTCGCCTTCTCCTTCGGGCCGTTCCTCGGCTTCTGGCTCGCCTACGAGTCGGCCCAGCGGGTGGGTAGCCTGCTGTTGCCGGGCGGTGGGATGCGAAGCGCGGCGCGGCTGCGGATGATGATCGACAACCGGGCGACGGTATTGTGCTGCACGCCCACCTATGCGCTGCGGCTGGCCGAGGTGGCCGCCGAGGAGGGCATCGACTTGGCCGAGGCGTCGGTGAAGAGCATCCTTGTCGCGGGTGAGCCCGGCGGAAGCATCCCGGCGACGCGGGCGCGGATCGAGGAACTGTGGCAGGGGGCGCGGGTGATCGACCACCACGGCATGACCGAGATCGGACCGGTGAGCTACGAGTGTCCGCGGCGCCCGGGCGTGCTGCACGTCATGGAGTCCGCCTACGTGGCCGAGGTGATTAATCCGGGAACCGGCAAAGCCACCGAGCCGGGCGAGACGGGAGAGCTGGTGTTGACGAACCTCGGCCGCTGGGGCTCGCCGATTCTGCGCTACCGAACGCGGGACCTCGTGCGCCACGGCTCGGGGGAGATCTGCGAGTGCGGATGCTGCGACCTGGCGCTCGATGGCGGCATTCTCGGCCGGAGCGACGATCTAGTGGTCGTGCGCGGCGTGAACATACACCCGAGCACGGTGGAGGAGCTGATGCGGGGCTTTGGGGAGGTGGTCGAATACCGGGTTGAGGTGCGTGCGCAGGGGACCCT
>CAYLSS010000669.1:0-3533 GCA_964385765.1 uncultured Solibacteraceae bacterium | reverse complement strand
TGCATGTGTTAAGCGCGCCGCCAGCGTTGATTCTGAGCCGGGATCAAACTCTCAAGTTAAATGTTAGAGTGTTTGATCGATCCGACGAAACTCAGAGTATTGACGCGATCTTACTTCGCATCCAACCAGATTTTCAAAGATCTGAATGTTCCACCCAGAAATCCCTCGAAAGAGCGCCTGGATGGCCCATCGGCCTCGAAACCCATGCGAGGCGCAGGTTGCCGCAGCCCAACTCTTCTCGGGCGCTGCTTACCCTGCCTCAGAATTCAGGAATTCGAATAAAGAACTTCGTAGGCGTTGCGGCTCCGAGGTTCCCCTCGTTTGCCTACCTTTTAACGAACTGATATCGCCATCAATCAGACTACCAGATCGTCTCCAGGTAGTCAAGCTCGATGCTTCTGTTTCCGAGCTGCCTCACTGTGCCGACTTAATCAGAATACCAAAACAATTCAGTCGTGGCAATAGATGATGTCGAATTCGTTGCATTTTCCCTTTTACCAGCCTCTTGCTCGCTGCCCGCAGCAACCGGGCTACCAGCAAATGACAGCCTCGAGGCTTTACAACCACAGATCACAATGTCATTGTAACGCGTCCCGCCGCTACGCGCCGGACTCGCCATGCCGGCCCCGCTCACCGAGGCAATTTCCCGCCACACCCAATCGCCGCTCTACCGCCGCCAGCACCTCTCTCACTGTCATTCGCGGCGCCCCATTCCCGAACCGGACCGTGGTCGCAGCTCGCCCCGGCGGCGCCCACCGGTGGAAGAAGCGTTTGCACGGATAGCCCGCAAAGACGCTCACCGAGGCAGTCCCGGTGGCGGCAGCGGCGTGCTGACCCGCCGAATCATAGCCCACAAAGAGCCGGCTGCCGGCGATGCGGGTGGCAAACTCCGCGAATGGACCATCAAAGAGTTCCAGTTGGCCGGTCACGGCGCCCGAATCCCGGACCGCCCGCTCAACGCGCTCGGCTTCTTCGCCGCCAGGCCCCCTGTCGATCAGGACCGGTAGCCCCATCCGCAGCAGTCCCCGCAGCAGCTCGCTCTCGAATGGATCGGGGATTCGTTTTCCAGGGTTCTCGCCAACGCCATAGCTGACCGCAATGCCGCCGGTGCGAGACTCTCCTTTCCGTGCCGGGGCAATGTACGGAGCGGCGCCCTCGAGACCGAACACTTCCCAGACCCATTCAGCGGTCAGCTCGCTCAACGACCGATCGCTTTCCCCGCCCGCCGAGCGGCTCTCGAAGAAGCAGTAGTTCTCCTCGTCGCATACGGGCAGTACGCCCAGTTGCGTCAAGCGCGAATCCGGGTCCACCACGAGCCCACCCGAACCGTTCACCAGTTCACGCAGCCGCCGCCCCGCATCCAGACGATCACGCAGGCTCCCGGATCGCCCGTACCGCACTTCGAGATGGCCGATCCGCGGATCGGCAGCGAACAGCTCCCAACTCTTGCGCCCCCCAGCTAACAGGATCTCCGCATGAGGAAACCGCCGTTTCAACGCATCGAGGACAACGCTGGTAATCGCAATGTCGGCCCCCAGCGTAACGCGCGACAGCACCACCACGCGATCCGGCGCCGCTCCCTGCCAGCGGCGTCGAACCCGAACTCGCGCATATCGCGCTCGAAGCTCTGACGACGACCCGCCCTCCACCATCGCCAGGACCCTCGAGAAGAGATCGACGTAGGCGTCACAGAGCGCCGGCTCGAAGCGGTCGGCCAATGGTTCGGCGATCCCGGAAAACAACGCCGCGCTCGCCGCCAGGGCTTCGGGACCTTCCCCAACGGCCTGCTCGGCAAGCGGAAGCAACAACTCGTCCGGCACCGCATCTCCGGCGATGCAAATCTCCACAATGCGCGCAGCGGCCTCAGCCGGCGAAGTACTTGCCAATCAACAACTCCAGCTTCCGCCTGGTAGACTCTGGCACCACTTTCCTGTCGGTCATCAGCGCATTGGCGAGAGCTCTGCCACACTTGCAGTCGCGTTCGACGGGCATCTCACTGACCGCTCTCGCAACCACCTTGGCGGCATGCTCGGCATTGAGCTTGAGTACACGCACCACTTCGCTCACGGTGACCGCTTCATGGCCTTCGTGCCAGCAGTCATAGTCGGTCACCATGGCGATCGTGACGTAACAGATCTCCGCCTCCCGGGCCAGTTTCGCCTCTTGCAGGTTAGTCATGCCGATGACGTCCATGCCCCAGCTACGGTACACGTTCGATTCGGCTACCGTCGAAAACGCGGGCCCCTCCATGCATAAATAAGTCCCGCCCTGCTTCACCACCACGCCCGACTCATGGCAAGACCTGGCCACCACGCCGGAAAGCTGCGGGCAGACCGGATGCGCAAAGCTGACGTGAGCAACCAGGCCCTCTCCAAAGAACGTCGAGACACGGCCGCGCGTGCGATCGAAGAACTGGTCCGGAATCACGAACTCCAGCGGCCTGTGCTCCTCCTTGAGCGAGCCGACCGCGCTCAGCGACAGAATGCGCTGAACGCCCAGCTTTTTCATCCCCCAGATATTCGCCCTGAAGTTCAGCTCCGACGGGCTGATCCGATGCCCGCGCCCGTGCCGGGCCAGGAAAGCGACCTGGCGCCCCGCCAGCCGGCCCACGATGTATGCCTCCGACGGCTCACCCCATGGCGTTTCCAGCCTGTACTCTTCCTCGGCTTCGAAGCCCGGCATCGAGTACAGCCCGCTTCCGCCGATCACACCAATCTCTGCCTGCAAACAAATCCTCCTCGCGAAGCCAAAAAACGCCGGAACAGATCGTTGCGGCCGGAAATACCCGGACACAAAGAACCGGTTCAGGCAATTGACTTCCTACACAATCTCTTCGCGTTCAGGATCCCACCGAACCCGCCGGCCGCGGCGGTGGCTCTCAACCGCCATCCAGCAGGCGACCGAGACCCGATAGCCGATCTCGAACGGGCAGTTCACCGTCGCCTGCCCGCGGACAGAATCGAGAAAATTCTGAACATGCGCCCGAGGCTCGGAACGAGTCGTTCCCAGGGTTTCCCGACCTTCCGGACGATTCACCTTCTCCGGCCAATATCGCACCTGCTGGCTGCGGAAAATCGTTCCGTCCGTCCCAAGAACGTATTCTCCGGTCCCGAGCTTGCTGTTGCCGAAGCCGGATTCCCAGCTAAACAGCAGCCGGCCGCCATGCTCCATCGCAACACTGATCGTATCCGGAACTTCTCGGCCGTCGTCCCAGAGATACACTCCGCCAGCCATCTGAACCGCGTTCGGGATACCGAGCTCAAGGGCCTTGTACCAGAAGGCGAGTTGCTGGCTCATGCCTTCATGCACGTTGCCGCCCGAATATTCGGCGAAATAGCGCCAGTTGACGAACCGGTGGGCGTCGAAGCGATGCTCATCGGCCGGCCCCTCAAAGGCCCGCCAGTCAATGGTCTCCGGACTCATGTCAGGATAGACCGGACGCAGCCACTGCGGCTTGCCCCGGGGCGTGTTGCGGTACATGTGCGCTCGCAATGCCGTCACCTGTCCCAGAAGACCCGCTTCGAGGAACCGGA
>CAYLSS010000668.1:1104-3540 GCA_964385765.1 uncultured Solibacteraceae bacterium | reverse complement strand
TTTTTCCAGGAGGCCAAATAATCGGTCTGATCGACAGGACCGTGACGAACTTCGGCTAAGCGGGATATTTCAGTCTCGTGTCGAATACGATTTACATGGAGGTAATAGAACTACTCTTTCAGCTCACCTCGATATCCCATCCGAACCCCGGTTCATCGCTCGGACGTGTGTAGATACCCTCCGGACCGCGTGTGATGCGGTTGTCTTGTTCATAGCGCTCGTAGACTTCCGGGGGGCCGCCTGGAGGCGGCATGAAGAGTTCCGCCCAGGGACTATTGGTTGTGGCCATGATGAAATGGACGCCGTCGCGAGCGCCTCCGCCGTGCGGGATCACTGGGATGTCATACGCCGCCGCGAGCGCGCCGATGCGCCGGAGTTCAGTGAGCCCGCCGCACCAATGGATGTCAGGCTGCCAGATTTCGGCGGCCTCGTGGGCGAGCAAGCGGCGAAAGCCGTAGCGGGTATATTCGTGCTCACCGGTGACGATGCGGGTTGAGGTGATCTTCTCGCGCAGGCGTCCGAATCCCTCATAGTCGTGCGGCGGCAGACACTCCTCCATCCAGTAGACACGGAGCGGCTCGAGTAACTCGGCCATCTCGAGCGTATAGCGCTCGGTCCAGGCCATCCAGCAGTCGAGCATGATCTCACCGTCGGGACCCAATGCCGTGCGAGCCTGGCGAACAACGGCGACGTTCTCGCGCTGTCCCTCCCGCCCGTCAGCGGGACCGTACGGCATGGCCAGCTTGAGCCGCCGATAGCCGAACCTCACATGCTGCATGATGTCGTTGCCGGTACAGTAGGCCGGAATCCGCGGCTTTGTCTCACCGCCGAGCAGGCGGTAGACAGGCATTCCGGCGGCTTTGCCGATGATGTCCCAGAGGGCGATGTCGACCCCACTGATGGCGTTGACGACGGCGCCTTTCCGCCCGTAGTACATAGTGGATCGCCACATGATGTCCCAGATACGCTCGATATTGAAGGGATCTTCGCCGATGAGCAGCTTTGCGAGGTGCCCCTCGACGATTTGGCCGCCGGCCATTCCTCCCTGGCCGTATCCTTTGACGCCTTTATCGGTCGAGACCTCGACCCAGAAGCCTCCGAGGGCGCCCGGGTCGGGCATGAACAACGATCGTTTTGCCTTGTACTTCGGGTAGATGGACATCGGATTCGCGACTTCCACGCCACCGGTCGACCATGAACCAGGCTCCGGCTCATATTCCGGCAGCGGGAGGCGCGGACGGACCCGCACGAGCCTCACGCCGGTGATCTTCAAGCCGCTCGACTCGCCGGCGAGCGGCGCTTCCTGCTGGGGTCCGGCGCTCGCAACAGCGGCTGTCCCGGCGCCGGCCGCAATGCGGTTCAAGAATGTGCGTCGTTCCATCGAATCCTCCGGTGCATCCAGGGTCTACGGTCCCGGTCGCACTATTATTCATTCAGCCATGTCCGGTTGAAGTCAAGTGAAACCTTCAGAGACCGGAGGAAACGTCCTTGAATCCAAGCTGGCCGAGAGGGGCATGATGAAAATATGGCCGACTTGTTTCGAGCGACCGATTCAGGGCTCTACTGCGAGGCGGGAGATTTCTTCGTCGATCCCTGGAAAGCGGTGGCCAGGGCCGTGATTACCCATGCGCACGCGGACCATGCGCGGCCAGGATCGGCCGCATATCTGACCAGCGCGGAGGGTTGGCGTGCCGTGGCGGCGCGGCTGGGAGCGGACGCGGCCATCGAGACACTGGAATATGGCGAGCCTGTCGATCTGGGCGGGGTTCGGGTATCGCTGCATCCGGCGGGCCATGTGATCGGTTCGGCGCAGGTGCGGGCGGAGTATCGCGGAGAGGTCTGGGCGGTGTCCGGCGACTATAAGGTCGCACCCGATCCGACGTGCACGCCGTTCGAGGTGGTCGAGTGCCATACGTTCTTGACGGAGTCGACATTCGCTCTGCCGATCTACCGCTGGCCGGCGCAGGAATCGGTCTTCGAGGAGATCAACAAGTGGTGGCGGGTGAATCAGGAGGAAGGGCGTGCCAGCGTGTTATATGGCTATGCGCTCGGCAAATCACAGCGGCTCCTGCGTGGTTTGGATCCGAGCATTGGCAGGATCTACGTCCACGGAGCGGTTGCCGCGATGAACCGGAGCTACCGGCTGAGCGGGGTCGAACTGCCGGACATGGAATACGTCAGGGCGGCTGCAGCGAAAACAGACTGGAGGAATGCCGTAATCGTTGCTCCGCCATCGGCCCACGGAACGCCGTGGCTGCGACGGTTCAAGGACTTCTCAACCGGATTCGCCTCGGGATGGATGTTGATACGTGGAGCCCGGCGCCGGCGGTCTGTTGACCGGGGTTTCGTCCTATCAGATCATGCCGACTGGCCGGAACTTCTCAGTGTGATTGAGAGCACGGGCGCCAGCCGAATTCTTGTGACGCATGGGGCTCA
>CAYLSS010000668.1:0-1094 GCA_964385765.1 uncultured Solibacteraceae bacterium | reverse complement strand
CTCAGGGAGCGCTGGTGCGCTGGCTGACCGAACAGGGCCTCGAAGCGGCGTCGCTCGAAACCGAGTTCGAGGGAGAGCAGGACGATGATCCGCCGGATCCCGGAGGAGGCGAGGAAGGGGAGGCCGCATGAAGGCGTTCGCGGCGCTGTACAACGAACTCGATACCACCACAAGGACGGGCCGCAAGCTGGCGGCCCTGGTGAGCTATTTTGCCGCCGCTCCACCGGCTGACGCCGCCTGGGCGATATACTTCCTGACCGGCCGGAAGCCCAAACGGATGGTATTGTCGCGGAACCTCCGGCAGTGGGCGTCGGAAGCCGCAGGAATCCCTGATTGGCTGTTCGAAGAATGCTACGACGCGGTCGGCGACATGGCCGAGACGATCGCGCTGCTGCTGCCTGAAGCAGAGGCGACCTCCGAACGTTCCCTGTCGGACTGGGTGGTAAACCATCTGCTTCCGCTGAGACACTGCTCCGAACCCGAACAGCGCGTCGCGCTGCTGGACGCGTGGCGGCAGATGAACCAGCAGCAGCGATTCCTGTGGAACAAGCTGCTGACAGGTTCTTTCCGGGTGGGAGTTTCGAAGCGATTGGTAACCCGTGCGCTGGCCGAACTCAGCGGGCTGGAGGCTTCAGTGGTGGCCCATCGGTTGATGGGCGAGTGGCAGCCAAGCCCGGACTTCTACCGGATGGTGATCGCGCGCGACCCGACCGATGCCGATCTATCGCGTCCCTACCCATCCTTTCTGGCGCATCCTCTCGAGAATCCACCCGAATCACTCGGCGACATCGGAGAATGGCTGGTGGAGTGGAAGTGGGACGGCATCCGGGCGGAACTCATCCGGCGGCTGGGGGAGAGCTTTCTGTGGTCGCGAGGAGAGGAGTTGATTACCGACCGCTTTCCGGAGGTCGCCGAAGCGGCCAGGCTCCTGGCCGAAGGAACGGTGTTGGACGGCGAGCTAGTGGCATGGAAGGACGGCATCCTGCCCTTCGCGCAGGACGGCGCGGCCGCGCAGCTCGCGAACTGCTCCGCGCCCGAGGCCATGCCCGCGGCGCTGGCGGTGCTCGCCCGTGCGGGGTTGCCCTACGGCGCCT
>CAYLSS010000667.1:2267-3549 GCA_964385765.1 uncultured Solibacteraceae bacterium | reverse complement strand
GCTCCACTTGCTGTCCAACATGCGTTTCCAGCCGTGTGACCTTTCCGGCCACCGGCGCGTAGACGGTGGACTGCATCTTCATCGCTTCCATGACCAGCAGCCGGTCGCCTTTACTCACCTCTTGACCCTCCTCGACTGCGATGCTGGTCACCGCCCCCGGAATCGGCGCGCCCACGTGACCCGGATGCGCCGGATCGACTTTGATACTCGGCGCCGTCTTCGCCTCCAGCGATACATCGCGAAGCACCACCGAGCGCGGCTGCCCGTTGAGTTCGAAAAAGACCGTGCGGGTACCGTCCTGATGGGGGTCGCTGAGGGTGAGGTACTTGATGATCAGCGTCTTACCCGGCTCGATGTCAACGGTGAACTCCTCGCCCTGCTTCATCGGGTAGAAAAACTGGGTGGTGGGCAGCACCTCCACTTCGCCGAACTGATTCCGCGCCTTCTCGAACTCGAGGAAGACCTCCGGGTAGAGCAGGTAGCTGAGGAGGTCGGTTTGGGTGGGAGTTCGTTCGATCTTTTTCTCGAGGTCCACCGAGGCCATATCGAAGTCCACTGGCTTCAGGCTCGCCCCCGGACGACCGCGTAGCGGCTTGCGGCCCTGCAGAACCACTTTGCGCACTTTTCGCGGCCAGCCCCCGGGGGGTTGCCCGAGCGATCCCATGAACATGTCAATGACCGAGTTGGGAATCGTCAGCCCGTGGTCCGGACCGAGGTTCTCGAACTCCTTCACCGTCATCCCGTGGCTGACCAGGAAGAGCGCCAGGTCGCCGACCACCTTGCTCGAAGGAGTGACCTTCACGATATCCCCGAAGGCCATGTTGACGTCGGCGTAGGTGCGGGCTACCTCGGGCCAACGATCGCCGAGGCCCATTGAAGCAGCCTGTGCCTTGAGATTCGTGTACTGGCCACCGGGCATCTCGTGAAGATAGACCTCGGCCGTTCCTGACCGCGGCGCGTCATCGAAAGGCTCGTACCAGGCTCGGACCACCTCCCAGTAGTCCGCGCAGCGGTCCAGTTTCTCCTGGTCGAGATCGCTCTGACGAGGTGTGTTCCGGAGGACGGCCACCACAGAGTTCAAGTTGGGCTGGCTCGTGGTCCCGCTCATCGGTCCCATGGCCGCGTCGGCGATGTCGACACCGGCTTCGGAAGCCTTGACAATGGATGCGGCGTTCAAACCGCTGGTGTCATGGGTGTGGAAGTGTACCGGCAGGTTGGTCTCCTCCCGGAGGGCCTTCACGAGCTTGTAGGCGGCGTAGGGCTTACAGAGTCCGGCCATGTC